>JBJOPC010000197.1:0-22017 GCA_046050965.1 Verrucomicrobiota bacterium
CAATGACCACCGCTCAAAAGAAAAAGCAAAAACAAGCATGGAAGCAAGTTTAGCAGAAAACCAACAGCGGTAATTCCCCACAAGCGTTCGCACCGTGTGAAAGCTATGATGGAACAAATTAATCCTAAAACAGCAGTGCCAAGAATAATGAGCGCGCAAATAGCCAACCGTCCGAACCCCCAGGAGTCTCCGCCTGATTGCGAAATGTTTGAGCAAACAATTACGCAAGCCAGCAAGCCGCTCAAAGGCAGAATAATTGAAGCTATGTTCCAGAGGGCAGCTGGACGAGTCGTCGACTGCGGAGTTCCGGTAATGCCGAGAAAATCTTCCGATTCGGATGCCATAATCACTATGCGCTGCGACGGTAGAGAAAACCCAATAAACAAATCATTGAAACATCCCGTAGCAATGACCCTATCAAGCTGAGCACCAATGTTGGTTGGGAATTGAAGTGTGCATACGGGTAGCGGGAGAGGGTGATTACGAGCGCAATAGTCCAGCAAATCATTACGATGAGTGTAAGAGTTTTTAACTTCATAATTATTTAGCTCGGCACTCCTCAAAACATAGCCAACCAGTAAAAAATTTGTCGAGCAGTCATTTGCACCGCGCTGCTCACCCATTCACCAACTTCATCACCGCTTCCACAGCATCTTCGGCTTTGATGGCTTGCAGCGCGCCGTTGCGCGGTTTCAATTCCACTTCGCCCTTGGCCAGCGATTTCTCGCCGATGCCGATGCGGATGGGGAAGCCGACGAGTTCGGAGTCCTTGAACTTCACGCCGGGGCGGTCGTCGCGGTCGTCGAGGATCACGTCCACGCCGCGCGCGGTGAGTTCGGTGTAGATTTTTTCCGCGAGCGTCATCGCCGGGCTGCCGGGCACGACCGCCAGCGGCGTGATGCACACGGTGTAGGGCGCGACGGCGAGCGGCCAGATGATGCCGTCCTTGTCGTTGCTCTGCTCGACGATGGCTTGCAGCGTGCGCGTGACGCCGATGCCGTAGCAGCCCATGACGGACGGCTTGCGCGCGCCATCGGCGTCGAGGAACGTGGCGTTGAGCTTCTCGCTGTATTTCGTGCCGAGCTTGAAGACGTGGCCGACCTCGATGGCGCGGCGGATCTTCAAAGGCTTGGCGCATTTCACGCACGGCTCACCGGCGCTGACGGTGCGGAGGTCGAACCATTGTGTGACCTTGATGTCGCGTTCGATGGAGACGTTCTTCAAGTGGAAGCCGTCTTCGTTCGCGCCGGTGGTCATGTCGTTCGCGCCACGCAGGCGTTCGTCGGCGAAAACTTTCACATCGGCTGGAACATTCACCACCGCGCCGAGCGAACCGGGCTTCGCGCCGAGCGTGGCGAAACATTCTTCCGGCGTGGCGGGCCGCGCGGCAACTGCGCCGGTGCGGGCCATAAGTTTGGTTTCGTTCAACTGGTCGTCGCCGCGCACGAGAATCAAAATCGGTTTCGAGTCGGCGATGTAAACGAGCGTCTTGATCTGGCGATTGGCCGCGACCTTGTAAGGTTCTTTGGTGAGCGCTTCGATGGTGACGACGCCGGGCGTGGGGAATTTTTCCGGCGCAGCGCCGATTTCGCGCGCGGCAGTCTTGGGGATGCCGCTGGTGGCTTTCTCGATGTTCGCCGCGTAACCGCAGGCTTCGCAGTAGGCGACTTCGTTCTCGCCGGTGGCGGCGGGGATCATGAATTCGTGCGAGTGGCTGCCGCCGATGACGCCGGTGTCGGCCTCCACGGGGAATGCCTGCAACCCGCAGCGCGCGAAGATGCGCTTGTAGGCGTCGAACATCTTCTGGTAGCTGGCCATCGCGCCTTCGTCGGTGGTGTCGAAGGAATAGGCGTCCTTCATGATGAACTCCTTGGCGCGCATGAGGCCGAAGCGCGGGCGGATCTCGTCGCGGAACTTCACGCTGATCTGGTAGAAATTTTTCGGCAACTGGCGGTAGGAATTGATCTCACCCGCCGCGAGCGTGGTGATGACTTCCTCGGCAGTGGGGCTTAAGAACCATTGGCGACCAGAGCTGTCCTTGAGTTTGAAGAGCACGTCACCGGCGGTCTGCGCGCGGCCGCTGGCTTCCCAAATCTCGGGCGGCTGGAGCGCGGGCATGGCGACTTCGAGCGCGCCCGCCGCGTCCATCTCCTCGCGGATGATGCGCTCGATTTTGCGCAGCGCGCGCAGGCCGAGCGGCAGGAAAGTATAAACGCCGCCCGCGAGTTTGCGGATAAGCCCGGCGCGCAAGAGAAGCTGGTGCGACGCGATTTCCGCTTCGGAAGGAGCTTCACGCAGTGTGGGGATGAGAGATTGTGTCCAACGCATAAGGGAAAAGTTTCACGCAAAGGCGCGGAGACGCAAAGAAAATTCCTTGGCGACTTTGCGGCTTTGCGTGAGGGGAAATTACTTCACCGAGTTCACCAACGGCGTGAGGCCTTGGATGCGGACTTCGAGGCGGTCGCCGGATTGAATGGGACCGACGCCGCTGGGTGTGCCAGTGAGAATCACATCGCCGGGCATAAGGGTCATGTTGGTGGAAACGTGGTCGACGATTTGGTGGCAATTGAAAATGAGCTGGTTGGTGTTGGAGTTCTGACGGAGGCGACCATTCTGGAACATCTGAATGTTCAAGTTATGCGGGTCGAGTTTGGTTTCAACGTAGGGGCCGAGCGGCGTGAAGGTGTCAAAAGATTTAGCACGCGCCCACTGGCTTTCGGAATTTTGAATCGTGCGGTCGCTGATGTCTTGTGCGCTGGTATAGCCGAGAATGTAGCGCGAGGCGGCGGCGGCGGTGACGTTGCGGATTTTGCGACCGATGACAATGGTGAGTTCAGCCTCGAAGTCGGTGCGATGCTGGGGAAAAGGGATTTCAATCTTGCCGCCGTCGGGGATGATGGACGCGACGGACTTGAACCAGAACAACGGTTCCTTGGGCAGTGGTTTGTTCTGCTCGCGCGCGTGGTCGGCGTAGTTGAGACCGACGCAGATGACTTTGGTGGGCGCGACGGGCGTGAGGGTTTTGAGGCCTTTGGCTTTGGTGGGTTTCTTCTCGAATGACGGAGAGCCGAAGACGTCGCCAATCAGGCGGAAGAGTTCCCCGTCCACGACTTTCGCGTAGAAAATTTCGTCACCGCGTTGAAATCGGCCAATGGCAGCCATAAGAACGCCGTGTTTGTAGCAGGGCGCGGCGCGCGGGGGCAAGGTTTATTGCGAGCGCGGCACCGGAACAAAATTATTTTGCGAGCGAGCGTTCAAGGATTTTCACGATGCGCTCGGAGGATTTGCCGTCGCCGAAGACGTTGGAGCAACGGCTCATTTTTTCGTAGGCGGCACGGTCGTTGAGCAGGCGGCGGGTTTCGCGGAGAATCAATTTGCCGTTCGTGCCGACGAGTTTGAGCGCGCCAGCTTTCACGCCTTCCTGGCGCTCGGTGGATTCGCGAAGCACGAGCACGGGCTTGCCGAGCGCGGTGGCCTCTTCTTGCACCCCGCCGGAATCGGAGAGAACGAGGTAGGCGTGTTTGAGGCAGGAGAGAAATTGATCGTAGTCGAGCGGTTCGGTGAGCACGACGTTGGCAATGCCGGACAACAGCGGCGTGACGGTGGCGCGCACGGCGGGGTTCGGATGCACGGGGAACAACACGACGGTGTCGGGGTTTTCGCGCGCGATGGTGGCAATGGACGTGGCGACTTCTTTCATGGGCGCACCAAGATTTTCGCGGCGATGGCAGGTGACAAGGATGAGGCGTTTCTTCATGGCGTCCGCACCGATGAGTTTTTTCAACGGAGCATCGCTGCAACGGGGAACCATCCAGCGCAAGGCGTCCACGACAGTGTTACCGGTCATGTGAATGGTGTCGGCGGAAATATTTTCCGCGCGCAGGCGAGCGACGGCGTCGTCGGTGGGCGGGAAATGCCAGGTGGCGAGCGCACCGAGGAGCGTGCGGTTCATTTCTTCCGGGAACGGCGAATACATTTCGTGCGTGCGGAGTCCGGCTTCGATGTGGCCGACGGGAACTTTGTGATAAAACGCGCAGAGGCCGCCGAAGAATGCGCTGGTGGTGTCGCCCTGCACGAGCACGGCAGCGACTTTGTGCGTGTCGAGGAAGCGCCCGACTTTGGTGACGAGGCGGCTGGAAAGGTCCCAAAGATTTTGGCCTTTGCGCATGACGTTGAGGTCGTGGTCTACCTTGAGATCGAAGCCAGCAAGAATTTGCCGCGTCATCTGTTTGTGCTGCGAGGTGGAGAGCGTGATGGGCGTGAGCGTTTTGGATTTTTTGAGGGCGCGGATGACGGGTGCCATTTTCACGGCTTCGGGACGAGTGCCAACGATGACGACGACGGGGAGTTTTTTCATGGGTTTGCTTTTCAAAAATAAAACGGGCGCGACTGTGGCTAAAAGTTTTTGGCGACGCGAGAAGAAAGCGGCGTCAGTTGCCGACGACTTGGTTGATGGCGGCGCGAAATTCAGCCAGCGTGAACGGCTTGGGCAGGCAAAGTTTTTTCTCGGCGTCAAGGAACGCGCGGGTCTTTTCGTTGACCATGTCGCCGGTGACAAAGATGAGGCGGGAGGCAAGCGCGGGATCAATTTCGCGGAGGCGTTCGTAGACTTGCGGGCCGGTGAGGCCGGGCATTTTCATGTCACAAAGCGTGAGGTCGTAACGGGTGGAGCGCAGGCGGGCAAGGCCAGCTTCGCCGCTGTTGGCGATGTCTACCGCGTAACCATGACGCGTCAATGCTTCGCGCACCATTTGCAAAATCGGTTCTTCGTCATCAATCACCAGCACGCGTTTGCCCACGCCTTCGCTGGAGATGCGCGAGGCGGGAACGCTGGCAACGGTCGGCGTGGCGGTGGGCGCGAGTTCGTAGGTAATGGGCAAATCAATCGTGAACGTCGCGCCTTGGCCGGGGCGGCTGGACGGCACAATCGTGCCGCCGTGTTCTTTGATGATGCCGTAGCAGAGGCTCAAGCCGAGGCCGGTTCCTTTGCCGACATCTTTCGTGGTGAAGAACGGATCGAAAATCTTCGATAAGTTTTCGTCGCCGATGCCAGGGCCGGAATCTTGAATCGTGATACGGACAAAGTTGCCGACGGGTTCGGTGGCGATTTTGATGAGGCCTTTGGGCGCATGATGTTCGATGGCTTGGCGCGCGTTGTTCAAAATATTGACGAGCACTTGCTGGACTTGGTGCGTGTCCACCATCGCGAGCGGAAGCTTGGGGTCCAGGCGGAGTTGCAACTCGATGTTGGAGGTGCGGAGTTGGTATTGGAGAATGTCGAGCGAGGATTCGATGAGTTCGTTCAAGTTGGCGGGCTTGCGCTCGGGTTGGTGACGGCGCGCGAAGCTCAACAGTGATTGCACGATGCGCTGGCAGCGTTGGGAATTTTTATGAATGAGGCTGACGAACTCTTGGTGTTTGGGATCGAGTTTGTCCTGCTGGAGCAGTTCGGAGAAACCCATGACGGTGGTGAGCGGATTGTTGAGTTCATGCGCGACGCCCGCGACGAATTCGCCGATGCCGGAAAGTTTCTCGCTCTGGACAAGCTGGGCTTGGGCGGTCTTGAGGCGGTCCACGGTGGCTTCGAGTTGCGCGCGCGAGGCTTGGATGTTTTCGGTCATCTGATTGAACCCGAGCGCGAGCGCGCCGAATTCGTCGCGGGTGCGGATGGGCACGCGCCGCGTGTAATCGCCGGCGCCGACGGCCTCGGCAGAATCGCGCAGCTCATGCAGCGGCGCGGTGGTGTGGCGCACGACGAGCCAGACGACGAGCGAGCCGCCGAAGATGGCGGCGAGGCCGAGAAACAAAATCAACCGCCGGGTGAGCGCTAGGTTGGCGATGGCGTCGTTGTAACCCTCGTTAAAAATGGCGTAGGTGAGCGGAGTTTTGGCAATGGGGTCTTCGATGCGGTTGAAGCAGACGCGATATTTTTTCCCTTCGAGCGTGAGCGGGCGGATGTCGCGCGTGGTGTCGGATTTGCCAGAGGGCGCGGGGAGGTGGATTTTTTTTGAAGCCGCTGTTTCGTTTTGGATGGTGGCCAAATCGGCGTCGCTCATCGCCGTGCTGTCACAGACGCGTCCGTTTTTGAGCAACACGAACTGGCAGGGGATGATGCCCGTCATGTCGTCTTTGATGGTGGTGGTAACGCCGAAACAAATCTTACCGATGGGCTGGCCATTCATGGTGATGGGCAGGGCGACCACGTCAAAAAAACGCCCCTTGAGTTCAGCCACCGTGACCGCGCCTTGGTTCACCAACACGCTGAAATCGGGCAGGCTGGCGGTGAAATCGGCCTGCGTCAGCCGTGGATCCTTCGCCAAAAACACTTCATGGTTGATGTCGTCCACACTCGTGCCGGAAACATAAATGAAGTCCGCCACGCCTTCGCCGAGCATATCGTCCACTTCTTTTTTGAAGGTGTTCCAGCCAAAATGTTGCGGCTGCAATTCGGCGACGCCTTTCGGGATTTTGGCAGGGAGTTGAAAATTGCTGTCGCCGTTGGAATCGGCGAGCAAGCGCGCCACGGATTTGAAACGCGGTTCGTTGATGAAGTTTCTGAACGTCGTCTTGAGCGTTTCATCGCGATAAGCGCGCAAGGCGTGGAACTGTGTGTCCACTAAAACAATCGCCCCGTCGGCGTCAACCACGAGTTGTTTCTGCAAATCGCGCTGCACCAGCGTGAGCGAAACCGCCATGACCACCGTCATCACGAGGATGACCGGCACGAGCACTTTCGTGCGGAGGCTCAACCACAGCTTGATTGGCAAGTTTCCCATGCGTCACGGGTCAGGGTAATTTTATCGAATTGGTCAAGGCGACCGGCGGTGCCGCGTTGGTCGCCAGTGAGGAATTGATTTCATTCGGCCAGCCGAGCACAAAATCCAACGTCTGGTCGCTGTCGGCGGTGACGGTGATTTCTTTGAGCTGCGGCGGGACGCGTTCGCCCCACGCGCGCAGTTTATAAGTGCCGGGCGGGATGTTGGCAATGTTGTAAAATCCGCGTCCGTCCGTGCTGGCGAACCACGGGTTGTCCATCACATACACGACGCAGTTCATATTCGCATGAATGGAGCAGAACACATCCACACGCCCCGGTTTGTCAAACGTCCATGCCGCCACGTTAGGGCTATAAATGTCGCGCGTGGGCGGACACAAGCCCACGTCGAACGTCGCCGCGTCGGACATGGAAAAAACGTTGTGATAAACTTCGTCGCTGTTCAGCCACCGCACGGTCGTGCCGCGCATGATGGCGACCAGATGCGGGGTGAACGTCGCGCCTCTTTGATTCACGCTGTGCCGCGTCTCCACGTTCATGGACGGCGGCAAATCCGCCGGCGGATTCGTTATCGTCACGCCTTCGATGAAGACCACGAAGTCGTGGCGGCTCTCGTATTCCGCAATCGGCGCAAACTTCAGTTTTTTGTCGCCATAATCACCGCCGCTATTCTTGGCTTCCGCCGCTTGCTCCACTTCTTTGCGGCCCTGCGCGCGCACCCGTCCGTGGATTTTTCCCGCGTAAGCCTCCCTGCACACCAATCCCAGCAGCAACGTGAATAATAAAAGTTTTTTCATGGTTAAAATTTCACGGCGGCTTCCAACGCGAACAAATCTTCGTCCGAACGTTTGCCACCCGATGTCGTCCGCCCGCGTTCCAGCGAATATTCCGCCTTCAACGCGAGGCTGTCGCTCCAGCGATACCCCAAGCCCACGCTCGCGCGCCACAGTTCCGTGCTCGGGACGCCGAACAGATAAGTCCCGAAATCGCCATTACCCACCAGCGGATAACCGCCCGCCGCGAACAGCTGGCTGAACCGCGCCGCCGCGTAAAGTTTCCCCGCCACGCGCTGCTGCGCCTCCACCGCGTAATGGTAAATCGTGCGCGAATTATTCGCCGCCGCATCATTGTCGCCGTAAGCCACCGCGCCGCCGGACAAGCTCACGTGACCGCGTTTCCATTTCAACCGCACATCGCCCTGCACCATGTCCGCGTGAAACCGCGTCGTGTTCGCTGAACCAATGGAGCGGAAGAAACCGCCGCCAAACCACATCGCGGAAAAGAAGTCATTCTGCGGATGTAAATCGCCCGTCCGCATCGCGCTCACGCTCATCCGCAGCCACGGCTTCGGCTCGAAGCCGAGGCGGGCCGTCACGGATTTGTCGCCCGCGAAATCCCGCGTTCCGTTGCCGCCGTTCTGCACCGCCACCACATAATCGAACTTGCCGAGGTTGCCGAAAACTTCCACGCCTTCATCCACACCCCAGAAATCCGCGACCGAGTGCGAGATGAGCGGATTATCAATCGCATCGCGGTGCAGGTATTCCTCGCCGAAGGGGATGTCCAGCCGGCCCGCCCGCACATTGAGTTGGCGCTCGCGCCCCCAGAGCCGCGACACGTCTGCGAACTCCAGATAAATTTCGCCCAGTTCCGCCGAGATGGACGCCGCCTCGCGCGCCGCCAAATTCAGCTCGCAGAAAAAATAAACGTTTTCCACCACCGGCGCTTCGAGAAATAATTTTGCTTCGTCCACGCGAAACTCTGAATTTGGAGTCGCGCTGCTTTTGCCGCCGCTGAAAAATCCCACCGCGCCCTCGCCGCTCACATGGACGCGCCCCAAATCAATGCCGCCAAGCGCCGAAGTCGCTGCGCCACTTTCGCCCGCACCGACGCCCTGCTTGAGTTCGCCGACCTGCCGCGCGAGCGACTCGATTAGATTTTTTTGGTCGCGCATCTGCGCCGCGAGCAGCGCGTTCGCCGCGCGCAACTCCCCGAGCTGTGTCGCCACGTCATCCTTCGCCCGCGCCGCGCCGCTCAAAGCGAGCAACACCCCGGTCAGGGCGCAGAATTTTTTAAGACAATTCACCTTCACACGGGCTGGTTTAGCAGCCGCAATGCCGCCAGTGCCAAAAGCAGGACAAAAGGCCGAAATCAGCCGTGGAAATAAGAATTCCAGACAATCCTTGCCCTGAATCAAGGCAAGCATTCCGCGAAGGGAGCCGACTCAACGCAGTTTTTGCGGGTCAATCACGACGTGTTTGATGCGTTGCCGCCCCCAAGTGTAGGCGATGTGCACCAAGCCGTCGCGCGTTTGGATGACGGCGGGATACGCGAAGCCGTTCGCGAACGTCGCGTCATCCTCCAGCACCAGCGTGCGACTCCAGTTCGTGCCGTCGCGCGAGACGGCGACGTTGAGCGGCGAGCGACCTTTGTTTGGCGCGCTGCGGACGTTGTGGTTGTAGACGAGCAACTGCCGTCCGTCGCGCAGCGTGACCGCGTCCGTGCCGGAATTCGGATTCGGCAAATCGAGCAACGTGAGTTCGCTCCAAGATTTTCCGCCGTCGCTCGACCAAGTGGAAAAAACTTTGTCCTGCTTCGTGCGACCGACCGCCTGAAGTTTCCCGTCCACGTGAAATAAAATGCTCGGCTGGATAGCGTCAATTTCTTTCGTGACCGGCGCGGTAACGCTCCACATTTTCCCGCCGTCACTCGTCCGCTCGAAATGAACGCGCCACCCCCCGTCGCCCTCCGTGCTGCTCGGACAAAGCCAACTGCCGTCACCGAGTTGCACGGGTTTGTTTTTAATCGGCCCAAGAATTCCCTCCGGCAAACGCACCGGCGGTGACCACGTTTTGCCGTCGTCCACCGAAGTCATCATCATGCCCCACCACGCGGCGGGTTTCGGCCCGACTTTGTAAAACAAAACCAACGGTCCATTCGCCGGCTGGAAAAAAACCGGATTCCACGTTGGCAAACGATTCGTCGCGAACCCCACGCCGTCCGCCACCGCCACCGGCGGCGTCCACTTGGAATTTTCCAGCCGCGCAACGTAAATACACACGTCGGGATTCCGCTCCGCCGTGCCGCCAAACCACGCCGCGACCAAACCCGACTTCGTCTCCGCCAGCGTTGCCGCATGACACGACGGAAACGCCGCGCGCTTGAAGATAAATTCTGACTTCACGACAGCCGGATTGCGCGGCACAGATTTTGGCGCGCTCGCGCAACCGGTAAACAAACCCAAAGCCGCGAATGTTGCCAGCAGTCCAAATTTGAAATAGAAATTCATATGGTGCTCAATTCACTCCCGTCGGCAGCCGCAACGTCGCGTCCAACGCTTGCACATCCGGCAATTCTTTTCCCTGCGCGCCGCCGCCGAGTTCTGCGAGGCGCTCACCCTGCGGACGCACCCGCGTTTGGAAACTCGAAGCCGCGTCATTGAACGCGCTGTTTGCCTTGTCTAGCCCGCCGCGAATCCGCTCGAAGTGTTCGCTGAACTTCACCACACGCGCGTAAAATTCCTGCGCCGCCTCGGCGATTTTCTGCGCGTTCTCGGTCTGCGCGTGCTGCTGCCAACTCACGCTCACCGAACGCAGCAGCGCGATGAGCGACGCGGGCGTGGCGAGCAGAATCTTTTTACCCGCCGCCCACACGATAAGTTCGTGGTCGCCCTCGAGCGCCGCGCTGAACAGCGATTCCGCCGGCACGAACAGCACGACGTAATCGAGCGAGTTTTTGAACTGCGCCGGATAATCGCGCTCGGCGAGTTGCTTGATCGTGCCTTTCAATTTCGCCGCGTGTTCGGCCAACGCCTGCGCGCGCGTGGCGTCGTCCGCGCTTTCGAGACCGCCGAGAAAATCCAAGTCCGGCACTTTTGCATCCACGATGATGAAACGGTCGCCGGGCAATTTCACGATGAGGTCAGGCCGGTTTTCGCCCGACGAAGTTTGCTCCGTGAAATCGCAGTGCGCGCTCATGCCCGCCGCCTCCACGACGCGGCGCAACGTCTCCTCGCCCCATTTGCCGCGCGCCTGGTTCGAGTTCAGCACCGATCGGAAACGCGCCGTCTCGGTCGCGAGCGTGACGTTGGTTTGCGTGAGCGACGCGAGTTGTTCCTTCACCTTGCCGAGCGTGTCGGCCTGCGCGGTGGTGCTTTGCTGTAAACTTTTTTGGTAGTCGTCCAGCTTCTGCCGGAGCGGCTCGACCAAACCTTTGATGGCTTCCTGCCGCTGCGCCAAATCGCCTTTGGCCGTCTCCTGAAATTTGCCGAACGTCTCGTTGGCGAGCCGCAAAAATTCCGGCGCGGTTTGCTTCAGCGCGTCCGCGCTCAAGGCCTTGAACGCCTCGCGCAACTCCGCGATGGCCTTGTCCTGCGCGAGCCGGGCGTCGGCCAGCGCGCGTTCGTGAAGCTGCTTTTGTTCGGCGAGCAATTTTTCCGCGCCGGCCTGGTTCGCCTGCGCGGTGGCGAGCGCGGTTTTGATTTCGAGAACTTCGCCGCGCGATGAATTCAACTGCGTTTCAAGTTGGTTGGCGCGCTGTTTCAATTCGTCCGTCAGCCCTGAATCCACCGGCGCAACCGCCCGCCCGCCGCGCCCCAGCAGCCAGCCGATGAGCAAGCCCAGCCCGCCCGCGAGCGTGGCCGTGATGAGAATGGTGACTCCGAGTGGCATCAGCGCAGTTTGGTGAACAATTTCTTTTCGTGGTCAGCCACGAACGTGCGTTTGCCTTTGCTCACAATTTCGTGGCCTTCGGCGCGCAACCGTTTGGCGAGCGCAACCACGCCGCCGGGATATTTAGGATTCACTTCGCCGCCGAGCTTGAGCGTGCGCCAGTAGGGCGTGATGCGTTTCCTGCCATCAGCCTCGTCCTCGGCGGCGGCGTGCGCGGCGATCCACGAAAAAATTCCCGTCGTGATGGGACACGCAAAGTCCGCCTTGTGTTTTCGCGCGAGCGCGGCGCGGAGTTCGTTGATGGTCACGAGCCGGCCGCGCGGGACTTGGCGCATGAGCGCGTCCACCTCGCGCGGCGCGGCGATGACCATGCGTCCCGCGCCCGCCCTGACGCCTTTGCCCGCGCGCACGTCGCAGACCTTCGGCAGGCCTTTGTCGGCGGCGAGTTTTTCGCGCCAGGATTTTTTCATTTCAGAAATGCGCCACGACTTCAATCTCCACGCTCGCGCCCTTGGGCAGGCCGGCGACCTGGATGGTGGAGCGCGCGGGGAAATTCTCCGTGAAATATTTCGCGTAAATCTCGTTCATGCCGGCGAAGTTTGCGAGGTCGGTGAGAAACACAGTGCTTTTCACGACGTTGGCGAACGTGAGTTTCTGGTCGTCGAGAATCGCCTTCACGTTTTCCAGCACCCGCTCGGTCTGCGCCTTGATGTCACCGGCGATGAGGTTGCCGTCGGCTGGGCTGATAGGGATTTGCCCGGCGCAGAACAGCAGGTCGCCGATGCGCACGGCGTGGTTATACGGGCCGACGGCCGTAGGTGATTTCGCGGGTTTGATGATTTGTTTGGTAGCCATAAATGTGGTGCGGAGTTTTGCGGCTTTGCGTGCGCGGGTCAAGACGAGCGATGGCGCACAGCGTTTTCCCCGCAATCCCCGTTTGACACTCCGCGTCGCTCCGCCTATAAAACCACCCCGTCGTTTCAACAGAAATCACCGACAACAACCAAAACTAAATAATATTATGGCAATCGCAGTTGGCTCCAAAGCCCCCGACTTCACCCTCAAATCCAAAAACGCTTCCGGCCTCGTGGACGTGACGCTCTCCGCCAATTTCGGCAAGAAGAACACCGTCGTGCTGTTCTTCCCGCTCGCCTTCACTGGCGTTTGCACCACCGAACTTTGCGACGTGACCGCCGGTCTCTCTGCCTACGCGGGCATGAACGCCGAAGTCATCGGCGTCAGCGTGGATAGTCCGTTCGCGCAGGAAGCCTGGGCCAAGCAGGAAAAAATCGGCATCACGCTCGTGAGCGATTTGAACAAAGCCACGACCAAAGCCTACGGCGTGGAATTCCCCGGCCTCGCGGGCATCGGCGACACCTCCGCTCGCGCCGCGTTCGTCATTGATAAAAACGGCGTCGTCCAATACAGCGAACAAACTGCCACGCCCAAAGACTTACCGAACTTCAACGCCGTCAAAGACGCGCTCGCGAAGTTGAAGTAAGCGGAAAGTTTTTAACGAACCAACCCCGGAAAGCTGCGAAGCCTTCCGGGGTTTTGCTATTGGAAGGGACGGCGTAGCGGCGACTCGGCAGAGCGCCGCCGACTTTTTCAATTCCACTGCCCCGTCAGCGTGAAGGCCGACCAGAAGAATGGGTTGGAAAAATCTTTCGAGTGCAACAGCGACAGTTGCGCCTCGCGCCAGGCTTGGGCGCGCGGCTCGCCGGAACGCCAGCGGCGCATGAACTCCGTCATCAACCGGCTCGTCGCCGCGTCGTTCACCGGCCAATGACTCGCCAGCACGCTCTCCGCACCCGCGATGCGAAACGCCCGGCGCAACGACATCACGCCCTCGCCAATCTTCACCTCGCCCGTGCCGCTGTCGCACGCGCTCAAGATGACCAGTTCCGTTCCCTGCAAGTTGAGCAACGACGCTTCCAAGCCGGTGAGCAAACCGTCCTCGGCAATCGCGTTCGTGATTTCCCGCGCGTGATTCGCTCCGGCCAACGCGATGCCGCAACGCACTAGTGGGTTTTCCCAATCCGTCGTGGTAGGGACGCGTTGCCGCGCGTCTAGGCCGACCGGCAGGTCGGCCCTACTTTCGTCAACGCCAGTGACGTGCAGGATTGGTTGAACGAAGAGGCAAATGCCGCGACAGTGAAAGTCATTTACGATCCCGCCGCCGGTGAAGTGCGAGTGTTGGGACGATGGAGCGGCAAAGTTTTGAACAAAACTTTTCTCGTCGAACGCGACTTGGCGGCGACGTTGAAAGACGTTCAAGATTATCTCGCGAAGTTGAAGTAAGCGGAAATTTTTAAACGAACCACGCCTTCGTTTCCGCTGTTTCCTCCGGTAAAAAATCCCGCTAATCTCCCGGCCATGCCACTCGCCACGAAACTCCTGCACACGCGCTACCGCGTGAACGACCTCGAACGCACCGTGAACTTTTACCGCAACATCCTCGGCTTACAGGAAATCCAGTGCCACAAATCACCGCGCGGCTCGGAGTTGGTGTTTTTGAAAACGCCCGGCAGCGAGGAACTCATCGAACTGTGTTCGTTCCCCGCGAGCGGCGCAGTGCAAGTGCAACCCGACCTCACACATCTCGCGTTTGAAGTGGAAGACCTCGCGACATTCGGCGAACACTTGGCGAAGCATGGATTGAAATTCTCCGATGGTCCGACGACGAGCGCGACGAGCGGCACGACCTTCGCCTTCATTGACGCACCGGAAGGTTACGAGATTGAATTAATTCAAGCGCGGAAATGAAAAGGCTCGCAGCGAATTTCTTCTGGCTGTTGCTCGCGCTGCTCGGCGCGTGGGCTTACTTCACGCTCGCCACGCGGCGCGGCGAACCGGTCAATTCCAGCTTCATCCTCATCGCGGCGCTTTGCACTTACGTCATCGGCTATCGGTTTTATTCCAAGTGGATCGCCGCGCGCGTGCTGATGCTCAATGACCGCCGCGCCACGCCTTGCGAAGTCCACGACGACGGCAAGGATTTCGTGAAGACCAACAAATGGATCGTGTTCGGCCATCACTTCGCGGCCATCTCCGGGCCTGGGCCGCTCGTCGGGCCGGTGCTGGCGGCGCAATTCGGTTACTTGCCTGGCACGCTGTGGATTCTCATCGGCGTGGTGCTGGGCGGCGCGGTGCAGGACTTCGTAATTTTGTTCGCGTCGCTGCGGCGCAATGGAAAATCTCTCGGCCAGATGGTGAAGGAGGAATTGAATTCCACCGCCGGGTTCATCGCCATGTTCGCCATCCTCGCCATCATGGTCATCCTGCTCGCGGTGTTGGCGCTCGTGGTCGTGAAGGCGCTCGCGGAAAGTCCGTGGGGCATCTTCACCGTGGCGGCGACGATCCCCATCGCGATGTTCATGGGCGGCTACATGCGGTTCTGGCGCGTGGGCAAGGTGATGGAGGCGTCGGCGTTCGGCGTCGTGCTGCTGCTGCTCGCAGTGTGGGGCGGGAAATTAATTTATGCGGACGCCAGTTGGTCAAAGTTGTTCACGTTCGAGGCCGTGCCGCTCGCATGGGGAATAATTTTCTACGGACTCGCAGCGAGCGTGCTGCCCGTGTGGCTGCTGCTCGCACCGCGCGATTATTTGAGCACGTTCATGAAGCTCGGCACGATCTTCGCGCTCGCGGTGGGAATCTTTTTCGTGCTGCCGGATTTGAAGATGCCCGCGCTCACGCAGTTCGTGGACGGCAGCGGCTTGGTCGTGCAGGGGAAACTGTTCCCGTTCTGCTTCATCACCATCGCGTGCGGCGCGATCAGCGGGTTTCACACGCTCATCGCCAGCGGCACGACACCGAAAATTCTCACACGCGAAGGCTACGCGCGGCCCGTCGGTTACGGCGCGATGTGCCTCGAATCGCTCGTGGCCATCATGGCGCTCATCGCCGCCTGCACACTGGAGCCGGGCGTATATCTCGCGATGAACGTGAAGGGCGAGGCCGCCGTGACCGTCGCAAAAATTTCCGGGCTCAACTTCCCCGTGACCGTCGAGCACATGAATGCGCTCGCCAGCGAAGTCGGCGAAAAAACTTTGTTCGGTCGCACCGGCGGCGCGGCGACGCTCGCCGTCGGCATGGCGCAAATCTTTTCCAAGGTCACGCATGGCAAGTGGCTCGACCTCTGGTATCACTTCGCGATCATGTTCGAGGCGTTGTTCATCCTCACCACGCTCGACGCTGGCACGCGCGTGGGCCGCTACATTTTACAAGACGCGCTCGGCCACGTCTGGAAACCGCTGGGCAACACAAAAAATCTCGGCGCGAACGTGCTGGCGAGCGCGCTGATGGTTTCGGGCTGGGGCTGGTTTCTCATCCAAGGCGTGCGCGACCCGCTCGGTGGCATCAACTCGCTGTGGCCGCTGTTCGGCATCGCCAACCAGATGCTCGCCGCCATCGCGCTGTGCCTGGCGACGACGATAATTTTGAAGATGCAGTTGCAGGCGGAGTCCAAAGTCCAAAGTCCAAAGTCCAAAGTTCGGCGGCCTGCGCTCGCGCTCGTCACGCTCGTGCCGCTCGTGTGGCTGTTGGCGGTCACGTTCACAGCGGGCGTGGAGAAAATTTTCCACAGCGACCCCCGCATCGGGTTTCTCGCGCAGGTAAAATCGTTGGAAGAGAAATTACCCGCGCTCGAAGCCGCAACGTCCGCTGCAAAAATTTCCGGCGATGCCACCGTCCTTGCCGCCGCCACAAAAAATTTGACCGCGAATCACGCGCAGCATTTCAACAACCTCCTCGACGCGAGTATCGCGGGAATGTTCCTCACGCTCGTTTCCATCATCGTCCTCATCAGCGTGCGCGAGTGGATTCTGCTTTTGTCGCGTCGCAAGCCTGCCGTGCTACGCGAGAGCGAGGCAGTCTGGCTGCCCGATTACGCCGTGAAGGAACCCGGCGCTAATCTCCACACCGCCGCCGGGGCGGCCGTGCTGGCACTGGGGCTGGCGAAGGAATTGTCCGGTGAGGCGCAACTCGAACGCGCCCGCGCCCAAGCTTGCGAGTGCAGCGCCCATGCGGAGTCAAGCGCGCAGAAGATTTACATTGAAACCACGGAGCAGCGGTTCAATGGTGTCCGGCGTTGTTGTTGATGAAAATGAAACTCGGAATCTTTGGTGGCTCGTTCGACCCGGTTCACCTCGGGCATCTGCTCGTCGCGCAGGCGGCGGTGGAGGAACTCGGGTTGACGCGGATTTTTTTTATTCCCGCTGCGCAGTCGCCGTTCAAGCCGGAGAACAAACCCGCACCGAACGCCGCGCGGTTGCAATTGCTCCGCCTCGCGCTCGCGGGTAAAACGAATTGCGAGGTGGATGACCAGGAAATCCGCCGCGGCGGCGTCTCCTACACGGTGGACACGCTGCGCGACTACGCAAAAAGATTTCCCGGCGCGGAACTTTTCTATCTCATCGGCGCGGACAACGTGGCGAAGCTGGCGGAGTGGCGCGAGCCAGCGGAACTGGCGCGGCTGGCGCAGTTCGTCGTCGTGCCGCGACCAGGTCAGCCGACGGTGGAATTTCCTAAACCGTTTCACGGAAAAGTTCTGCAAGGTTTTCCGCTCGGCGTGTCGTCGTCGCAGATTCGCAGGCGGGTGCAGGTGGGGTTACCGATAGATTCGCTCGTGCCGGCGGTGGTGGCAGAAGCAATTCGCGGCGGTGGTCTTTACCGATGAATTTCAGCCGCAAGTGAAACACCGATGGACACAGATAAAGCCGCTGGCTGAAAATCTGTGTTTCATCTGTGTTTCATCTGTGGCTTAATACTGCTGAACTATGGATTCAAAAACGCTCGCCCACCTCTGCCGCGACTTCGCGGACAACAAAAAAGCCGAGAACATCACCGTGCTCGACGTGCGGAAGGTTTCCACCGTCACCGATTATTTTGTCATTGTCACGGGTTCGAGCGAACCGCACCTGCGCGCCATCACTGACGCCATCTTGGACGGACTGCTTGAAGCGCATCGCATCAAACCCCTCGCCGTGGACGGCACGCCGCGCGATGCGTGGCGCGTGATGGATTATTTTGATGTGATTGTCCACGTCATGCGCAAAGAGACGCGCGAAATGTATGACCTTGAGGGGCTGTGGGGCGATGCCGCCGTGGTGAAGCAACCGGTGGCCAAGAAAGCTGCGGCCAAAGCGACAGTGAAACGCGGCGGCAAGCGCGTCAGCAAAAGTGCAACGGGACGCCCCGCCAAACCCGCCGCCGCCAAACCGGCGCGCTTCAAAACTTCCGTGCGCAAGCTGCCGACGCGGAAGAAGTGAGACACATCTTGTAATTTCAAAAGCAAAAGGGTCGCCTCAAACGGCGACCCTTGTTGTTTGAATTTTCTACGAACAGCCTCCTTAATCCACCACGCGCATCTGCACGGCATCCACGATCTGGTCGCCTTCGCCCACCAGAATGGAGCCGATGATGACGGCCGTCTGGCCTTTGTGCAGCAAGCCTTGCGCGGTAAGTTCCTTGAGCGCGCCCTCGATGGTGTTCTCCGGGTTGATCATGTCGAACGGCACGACGACGGGCGTGAGTCCCCAGTTAAGCGTGAGTTGGCCGGCGAGTTCCGGGTGCGCGCAGCAGGCGAACACGCGCGAGTGACGCGGACGCAACCACGCGGTGTGCCGCGCCATGTGACCGTGCCGCGTGAACACCAAAATAGCTTCGGCCTTGAGTTCGTTCGCCATGACGACGGCGGATTTGACGAGCTTCTGGCGGCGCGTGGTGAGCAGCGCGCTGTCGTGGTAATTCGCGCCGCCGGAACGTTCGATGCGCCGCGCGATGCGGTCGAAAACTTCGATGCACTTCAACGGATATTTTCCCACCGTGGTTTCGCCGCTCAACATGATGGCGTCGGCAGACTCGAACACGGCGTTGGACACATCCGTCACTTCTGCGCGCGTGGGCATGGGCGACTCAATCATGCTCTCCAGCATATGCGTGGCGACGATGACGGGTTTGCCGACGCGCAAGCACGTCTTGACGATACGCCGCTGCACGATGGGCAATTCTTCGTAGGGAATTTCAATGCCCAAATCACCGCGCGCCACCATGATGGCGTCGGCTTCGGCCACGATGGCGTCGAGATTTTTCAACGCTTCTTGGTCTTCAATTTTCGCCACTACGAGCGGCTGGTGTTTGCTGCCTTGGAACAATTCCCGCAACTGCAACAAGTCGCGCGCCTCGCGCACGAACGACAGCGCGATGTAATCCACGGCGACTTCGAGGCCGAGCTTCACATCGGCGATGTCTTTGGAAGTGAGCGCGGGCAAGCTGACTTTCACGCCCGGCAAATTGATGTGGCGACGGCTGCCCAGCGTGCCTTCGGTCAAAACTTCGCACTCCACTTTGTTGCCGCGCTTGGCCAGCACCTTCATATGAATCGCGCCGTTGTCCACCAGCACGGTGTCGCCCACGCTGATGTCGTTGATGAAATTTTCGTAGTTCACGTTCACCGAATGTTCCTCTTCGGAATGTTCGCCGCGCACGGTGAGCGTGAATTTCTGGCCGGGTTTCAAATCCAACGGCACGGGCAAATCGCCGGTGCGGATGGCGGGGCCTTGCGTATCCATGAGAATGCCGATGTGCTTCGACTGCGCGGCGGCAGCGGCGCGAATATCCGTGACCACGCGGCGCACCCAGTCATGCGCGCCGTGGCTCATGTTGAGGCGGAAAATATTCACGCCTGCCGTGATGAGCTTGGCGAGCATCTCCGGCGATTGCGTGGCCGGGCCGAGCGTGGCGATGATTTTGGTTTTGCGGGCTTCACCGGAAACTTTCGAGTCAGTCATGGGCGGGAGAGTAGTTTTTTGCGCCGCCGTGGAAAGTTCTTTTGCGGGTAATTCATCACGCCGACTATCCGCCACCATGCCCACAGCCAACGGCCTCGCCCAAAATTCCACTCCAAGATTGCCTGACGCGCACAGATTGAATTTAATCTGCGCTGTCAAAATGAATTCACACGCCGCACCGCACCGCCAACGCAAATTGCTCGTCGCCAATCGCAGCGAAATCGCCATCCGCGTTTTTCGCGCGGCCACGGAGTTGGGCTTCCGCACCGTCGCCATCTACGCGCAGGAAGACCGCCTCGCCATCCATCGCTTCAAGGCGGACGAGGCTTACGTCGTGGGCGAGGGCAAAGGGCCGGTTGGCGCGTATCTCGACATCCCCAGCATCATCGCGCTCGCCAAGGAAAAGGGCGTGGACATGATCCATCCGGGCTACGGCTTTCTGTCCGAGAACGCGCACTTCGCCAAGGCGTGTGAAGAGGCGGGAATCATTTTCGTCGGCCCGCGCGTGGAGTTGTTGCAAAACATGGGCGACAAAACCGCCGCGCGCTCGCTCGCGCAAAAAGTCGGCGTTCCCGTTTTGCCGGGAACGGAAGACGCCATCACGGATCGCGGTGAGGCATTGAAGACGGCGAAAGACATCGGTTTCCCGCTCATCATCAAAGCTGCGTTCGGCGGCGGCGGACGCGGGATGCGCGTCGTTCACAAGCCCGGCGACTTGGCGGATTTGCTGGATGAAGCGCAGGGCGAGGCGGGACGCGCATTTGGAAATCCCGCCGTGTTTTTGGAACGCTACATTCCGCGCGCGAAACATATCGAGTTGCAGATTCTCGGCGACAAACACGGCAACGTCGTTCACCTGCACGAGCGCGATTGCTCCGTGCAACGCCGTCACCAAAAAGTCATCGAGATTGCGCCGAGCGTTGAACTCAATGAAAAAGTTCGCCGGGAACTGTGCGAGGCCGCCGTGCGGCTGTGCAGCGAAATCAAATACAACAACGCGGGCACGGTGGAATTTCTCTACGACCAGGATTCGAAGGAATGGTTCTTCATCGAGATGAATCCGCGGATCCAAGTCGAGCATACCGTCACGGAAGTCATCACGGGAATTGACTTGGTGCGCTCGCAAATTTTGATCGCTGACGGAAAAAATATGCACGGCGAAGAAGTCGGCATACCGCAGCAAAAAGAAATTCGCCGGAGCGGTTACGCGGTGCAATGCCGCATCACGACAGAAGATCCCGAAAATAAATTTCAACCGGACTATGGACGCATCCTGACGTATCGCAGCGCGGGCGGATTTGGCATTCGTCTCGACGGCGGCATGGGTTACGCCGGTTCCGTCATCACGCCGTTTTACGATTCGCTGCTCGTGAAGCTCACCGCGAGCGCGCCGACGTTTTCCGCCGCATTGCAACGCATGGATCGCGCGCTCCGCGAGTTCCGTATTCGCGGCGTGAAGACGAACATTCCGTTTCTCGAAAACGTGATTCACAATCACACCTTCAGCAGCGGCCAGGCTTCGACGACGTTGATTGATACCACGCCGGAACTGTTCAAGTTCAAAGCCAAGCGCGACCGTGCGACGAAACTTTTGAGCTTCATCGCTGACGTGACGGTGAACGGAAATCCGAACGCGAAAAATTTTGTTCCCAAGGAAACATTCACCGCCGCGCGCGTGCCGGCTTACGACCACAAAACAGCTCCGCCGAAAGGAACACGCCAGTTGCTGCTCGAACTCGGCCCGAAAAAATTCGCGCAGTGGACGCTCGCGCAAAAACCGTTGCTCGTCACCGACACGACGTTCCGCGACGCGCATCAATCGCTCTTCGCCACACGCCTCCGCAGCTACGACATGATTGCCGTGGCCGATGCCGTCGCGCGGCGCACGCCAAATCTTTTTTCGATGGAGATGTGGGGCGGTGCGACCTTCGACACCGCGATGCGTTTTCTGCACGAAGACCCGTGGCTGCGGCTCCGCACGCTCCGCGCGCGGATTCCGAACATCTGTTTTCGAATGCTCTTTCGCGGCTCGAACGCCGTGGGCTACTCGAATTATCCCGACAACGCCGTCGCCGGTTTCGTGAAACATTCCGCCGAGGCGGGCATGGATATTTTTCGCGTGTTCGACTCGCTGAACTATTTGCCCAACTTGAAAGTCGCGATGGAAGCCGTCAACGAAACGCACGCGATTTGCGAAGCGGCAATCTGCTACACCGGAAATATTTTAGATCCGCAGCGCAGCAAATACTCGCTGAAGTATTACGTCAAGCTCGCGAAGGAGCTGGAAAAAATGGGCGCACATTTTCTCGCGATCAAAGACATGGCCGGCTTGTGCAAACCCGCCGCTGCGAGCGCGCTGGTGAAGGCGTTGAAGTCGGAAATTGGAATTCCGATCCATTTTCACACGCATGACACGAGCGGAATTTCTGCCGCTTCAGTTTTGAGCGCGGCGGAAGCAGGCGTGGATGTTGTGGATTTGGCAATTGCTTCGATGAGCGGTTCGACGAGCCAGCCGAATTTGAATTCCACTGTCGCCGCGCTGCAATTCACCAAGCGCGACACGGGTTTGGATTTGGAGGCGCTGAATCAATTTTCCGATTACTGGGAACAGGTGCGGAATTTTTACGCGCCGTTCGACACCGCGCCGAAAGCGGGCAGCGCGGAAGTTTATCTGCACGAGATGCCCGGCGGACAGTTCACGAATCTCAAAGAGCAGGCGGCAGGAATGGGCTTGTCACATCGCTGGCCGGAGATCGCGCGCACTTACGCCGAGGTGAACCAG
>JBJOPC010000198.1:0-14096 GCA_046050965.1 Verrucomicrobiota bacterium
CGATGCCCGTCGTCCGCGCCAATTTCGACGCCAACGTCAACATCGGAGATCGTCCCGATGACTTTAAGATTCTCATTTCCACGGAAGTTCTCGCGGAAGGTGTGAATCTTCACCGCGCCCATGTCATCGTCAATTACGATACGCCGTGGAACTCCACGCGCCTCATGCAGCGCATTGGCCGAGTCAACCGCATCGGCAGCACCGCCAAGGCGATTCACATTTTCAATTTTTATCCCACGACGCAGGTTGACGAGGACATTGATCTTCAGCGCAAGGCGTTCCTGAAATTACAGGCGTTTCACACCGCGCTTGGCGAGGACAGCCAGATTTATTCGCCCGACGAGGAAGTGGATAATTTTGGTTTGTTCGACCGCGCCATTGAAGAGGAGCGCGACGAACGCCTTCGCTTCCTGTCCGAGTTGCGCGATTTCAAAGATGCGAACGAAGACGATTTCCGACGCATCCGCAATCTCCCGCTCCGCGCCCGCTGCGGTCGGCTCGACGCCGCGCAATCCGGCCAGACGCTCGCTTTCATCCGCGACGACCGCCGCGATGCGTTTTATCGCGTCGGCAGCGAGCTGGTGGAAACCAGTTTCGTCGAAATGGCGCGCGCCTTTCGCGCCGAGGTTTCCGAACCCGCCGCGCCGTTGCCCGCCACCCACCACGAGCAGGTTACGGCCGCGCTGGAAGATTTTCGCACCAAACTGGCTGCCGACGCCGTGCGCGAACGCGCCGTGGACCACACCGTCGGGCCGAACGAACAAAGCGCCATCCGCGTGCTGGCTGCCGCGCAGGCGATGCCGAACATTTCGCCGAAGGAAAAAGCTCTGTTCATCGCCGCGCAGCAGGCCGTCCGGCTCGCCAAATTTCAGGACTTGCCGCGCAAGTTGAATGCGTTCCAGAAAGCTGTGAACAAAAAGCCCGTCACCACTTCCGCCTATCTGGATAAATTACTGGAAATCATCCGCACCTATCCGCTGGAGGTGGCCGAACCGGATGCCGCCGCACCCGCCGCGCCCGTCGTTGACCATAAATTTATCCCGCATATCATCCTGTCGGAATCTTTCACCACGAAATGAATTTAGCCGACTGCCAGGCCCAGTTTCAGAAAAAGTATGACCGGGAAAACTGGCACGCGCTGCTGCCGCAACTGCTCCCCGGCGTGGAGCTGTTTGCGTCGGCACAGGATTATCCGCTCACCAACGACCGCGAGCGCACCATCGCCACCGCCCGACGCCAGTTCGGCGCGGCCACGCTCGCGGATGGCAAACGCATCGCGTTTTACGAGATTGATGTCGCCGCCAAGGTGGACTTGCTCCGCAACCGCGTCGCCCTCCGCGAAATTGTCGCCCGCTGCATTGATGAAGTCAGCGCGCACGCCGTGCTCGCGTTCTTTGTCCATCCCGACAAATCCATTTACCGCCTCACCTATGCCGCCAAGGAAAGCCGGCTGGGCGACGACCTCAAAATCCACACCGAGCAGACCGCTACCCGCCGCTACACCTATGTGCTGGGGCCGGGCGAAACCCGCCGCACTGCTGCCTCGCAGATGGCACGCCTTTCATTGATTCGTGATAAGGCCAAGATCAAAGACGTTACCGATTCGTTCTCCGTTGAACCGTTGTTCAAGGAATTTTTTCGCGACTATGGTCGCGTCTTTGATGAAGTGGAATCGCTTGTCAAACCGTCCTTGGCTGACAAGGAAACGCTCCGTCTTTTCACCCAGCGGTTGTTCAACCGTCTCATGTTCCTCGCGTTCATCGAACGCAAGGGTTGGCTGAAGCTGGATGACCGCACGGATTATCTTGCTGCCTTGTGGGATAGTTATGCTGGATGCCGCAAATCAGGCAGTTCGTTTTACCGCGAACATCTTGTGCCGCTTTTTTTCGAGGGACTCAACCAGCCTGACCGCCCGCCCGGCCAATCTGACCCGCGCTTCGGCATCGTGCCGTATCTCAACGGCGGCTTATTTGAGAAAGCCGACGACGGCTCGGACGACCGCGCTGGAATTGTCGTGCCGGACAAGGCGCTGGAATCCATCCTCACCGAACTGTTTGCCCGCTACAATTTCACCGTTGCCGAAAGCACGCCGCTCGATATTGAAGTTGCCGTTGATCCCGAAATGCTCGGTAAAGTATTCGAGGAACTCGTCACCGGCCGGCACGAGCAGGGCAGTTATTACACGCCCAAGCCCATTGTCTCTTTCATGTGCCGCGAGGCGCTGGTGGAATTTCTCGCCACGCGCTGCCCCAAAGAAAAGCGCGCCGCGCTCGAAGCGTTCGTTCACGACCACCATCCCCCCGGATTGGCGGATGCCGAGACTGTGCTGGCCGCGCTCCGTTCCGTGACCGTGTGCGACCCCGCGTGCGGTTCGGGCGCTTATCTGCTGGGGATGCTCCACGAACTGCTCGACCTCCGCACCTGTCTCTTTGCCACCAACCAAAAGCTCGACGCATCCACCGCGCACGAGCGCAAGCTGGAGATCATCGAACGCAATCTCTATGGCGTGGACCTCGATTCTTTTGCCGTCAACATCGCCCGCCTCCGGCTCTGGCTTTCGCTCGCCGTTGACTTTGAAGGCAAAGTTCCGCCGCCTCTCCCCAATTTAGATTTCAAGATTGAACAGGGCGACGCCCTGGCTGCACCCGCGCCGCAGGAACTTTTCCAGCGCCCCGCCGTCGTTGAATTGCGTGTGAAAAAGGCGGCGTTTCTCCGTGCACACGGCACGAAGAAGCAGAAACTCTGGGAGGAAATTGAGAAAGCCCAGGCCGACCTCGCGGTCTGGCAGCAGGCGGAAGGCACGAGCCATGGATTTAATTGGGGCGTGGAATTTGCCGAGGTTTTTCTGGGCGACACCGCGATGACGACCATAGGTGGCGACCTGAATCTCGGCCACGAACTCGCCGCCAAACCCCAGCGCGGCGGCTTCGACATTGTCGTTGCCAATCCGCCGTATGTGCGGATGGAACTCATCAAGCCGCAAAAGCCGGTGCTGCGAAAACGCTTTCCGCACGTCCACGCAGAGCGCGCCGACCTCTACATTTATTTTTACGCCCGCGCCCAAGAACTGCTCCGGGCGGGTGGTGTGGCAGCGTTCATTTCATCCAACAAATGGTTGCGTTCTGGTTACGGAGAATCGCTCCGGCAGCACTTGCTCGACGCGCAAAATTTCCGGCTCGTCATGGACTTTGGCGAACTTGGCGTGTTCGACACCGCCGCCACCGATGCCGCGATTTTTCTCTGGCAGAAAAAACCGCGCGCCGATGCCGTGACGCGCTGGGCGATGGTGAAAGATTTGCAATGCTGTTACGCGGAGGGTGTCCGTCAACATTTTCTCCGGCTTGCGGTGGACGTGCCGGCCAGTCAATTCGGCGAGGGCAAATCACGCTTGGCTACTACGGCTACGGCTGATATGCGGACGCGAATGGAGACGGGCGCACAAAGACTTGGTGAACTATGCCGAGGAATACTTGGGATGGGGATTAAGACAGGACTTAATGATGCGTTCATCATCAATCGTCAAACGCGCGACCGATTGATTGCCGAAACGCCGACTGCCTCAGAAATTATAAAGCCACTGCTATCTGGTGACGATGTTCGGTGCTACGAAATAAACTACCGTGATTCGTTTTTAATTTTCACATATCACGGTGTTGATATTAGCCGTTATCCGTCTGTGGAAAAACATTTGCGCGCATTCAGATCCTATAAAAACAATAAGGGGGAGATTGTCGGTCTTGATCATCGCTCAACCGAACAAGAGTGGTATGAACTCCAACAGCCACAGATGGCATACCGCTCCATTATTGAAGGTTCAAAAATTTATCACCCTGAAATTGGCAAAGAGTGTCGTTTCTTTCTGGATGAGTTAGGTTTTTTTCCAAACAAGACGGTTTTTTTCATTCCACTTTCAGATTGGTTCGTCTTGGCTGTGTTGAACTCGAATCTGGCTTTTATTTATCTTAAGGGGGTCTGCGCTCTTTTGGGGGATGAAAACGAGGGTGGGCGATTACTTTTTAGTTCACAGCATTTGGACGGATTTCCAATTCCCAACGCGAGCGTCGCAGAGCGGAAAGCCGTGGGCGAGCTGGCGCGGAAAGTTCAGGCATTGCACGGCCAGCGCCGGAAGCGGGTGGAGCGTTTCTTGCGCGACCTCGGCCTCGACCCCGCGCAAAGCACCACCCGCAATCCGCTGGAGCAGCCGTGGAATCTCTCCGCCGCCGAGTTCGCCAAGCGCGCCAAACGCCAGCCGATGAAATTTCACGAATCCGCCCGCGCCGAAACCGCCGCGCTCACCGAGCAGATCGCCAAACTGGAATCGGAAATCAACGCCCGCGTCGCCACCCTCTACGGCCTCGACGCCGAGGACCAGCGCTGGGCTGCAAAATCTTCGCCATCCGCTACCCTGGATGATAGGCAATCGTTCTTCTTCAATGTGCTGGGCAAACTCAAAGAACGTCGTCCCTATTTCCGCCTTGATGAAATCCAGACCGCCGCCAACGACGCAGAATTGGCGCTGAAAGATTCCTCGCTCAGCGTCTATTTGACCGAGGCAGTGAAGCAGGGCCACATCCACGACGCCGGTCGCGGCTGGTATTCCCGCTTGAGTGAACCCGTGCCGCTGGATGCCAAGCCCGTCGCCAAACTCATCCGCGCCGTCGAGAAGGCGTTCCCGCTGCTGGACTTCACTGTCTGGTCCACCGCCCAAATCAATCCGTGGATGCACCACCTGCTGGCCCAGCCCGTCACGTTCCTTTACGCCCCAGCAGACACCCTCGAATCCGTCGGCGACACTCTCCGCGAGCAAGGCTGGGAAATCGCCCTTGATCCCGGTAAGAAAGCGGGGCCAAAACTGGTCCGCCCCGGCGAGAAAATGCTGGTCTTGCGCCCCACGCTCACCAAGCAGCCACCCAGCCAGGGACGGCAGGATTCCATCGAGAAAATGCTGGTGGATTTAGTGGCCGAAGCACCCCGGTTGTCCCTCATGGATCAATCGGAAGCCGAAGGAGTCGTGCGGGAAGTCCTTTCGCGGTATTTGGTTCAAATCGCTGAAATACAAAGCTATGCAAAGTTCAGAAAGCTCAATAGTGTTGTTTTTGAATGATTTAACTATCTCCGCTAAATCTGTTTTAGCGGAGTTGGTTAACCAACGCCAAACCGACGCCTCTATTGGCGTTAGTTAAACCCTATGTTTCCCGCCGAACACCTGACCGCCGAGGCGCTGAATAAGCAGGCCAAAGCACTCGGCGGCTGCAATCAGGACATCTTGGAGCGCAGCCTTTACGCCCTCACCCTGCTGGGGCATCTGGCGGAAACCGGTTTGCCGTTCGTTTTCAAGGGCGGCACCAGCCTGCTCTTGCACCTGCCAACCGTGCGCCGCCTTTCCATTGATATTGATATTGTCTGCGGTGAAAAACCGGCGGTGATCAATGAGGTGGTGGCGCGCATCGGCAAACTGCCGCCGTTTCTCCGGTCAGAAGAGCACGTTCGCGAGCATTTCATCAAACTGCCGCACCGCCGGCATTTCAAATTTTATTATCGCTCTGCCATCGGCAAGCAGCCGGAAGTTCCCATCCTGCTGGATGTGGTCGAGGAATCGCGCATCCATCATCAAATCGTCGAGCGTCCCATCCAGACCTCGTTCCTCAAGCCGGAACGTGAGATCAAAGTGAAACTTCCTACGGTGGAAAGTTTGCTGGGCGACAAGTTGACGGCCTTCGCGCCGACCACAGTGGGTGTTGCGTTGCGAAATGCCGAGGGCCAACCCGGCGACCTGATGCAGGTCGTGAAACAGTTGTTCGATGTCGGTGTGTTGTTCGAGGCGGCCACCAATTTTGCCGAAGTCGCCGCCACCTATGACGCCGTGCAAAAACTGGAATCAGAATATCGCCCGGCCAAGCCCAGCCGCGAGGCATCGCTCGCCGATTCCTTCCAAGCGTGCCTGGCGGCGACCGCGTTAAAGTCGCGTGACGTTGCGGCCTTTCCCGATGCCGCCTTGTTTCAGACCGGGTTTCAAAGTTTGAGCGGACATTTGACGTGGCCGGGATTCAGGGCCACGCAGGAACACAAGCGCACCATCGCCGCCCGTGCCGCCGTGCTGGCTGCCCACTTGCGCGCCGGTGTGCCGTTTGATTTCGCCACCATGCGTTACACCGGCAGCGCCGAACAAATTCAAGCCCTGCGTGCCGCTACGCTAAACGGACAACCGCTGGCGTGGATTGACAGTGTCAAAGCCGTGAACCCCGAAGCCTATTATTACTGGCTTCGCGCCATCCAGGTGAACCCACCGCAATGAGCATGATGACGAGCGCCACCACCGCCATCCATGCGCGGCTGGGATTCCAACAACCGGTCAGCATCGGCCCGCTCGGTCCCGGCAAAGGTTGACTAGACGGCATCTTGCCTGCCTACTTCGTCCGATTCCATCCGGGCAATGTGATTGGTGAGCTTGATGAGCAGAAAATAAAAACCGTTCTGAGAAAACGAGGCAATGTGACGCTTTTCGTTGACAGCATCCTCATAAATCTTTGCGGAAACCGCGCCGACCCGCTCTAAAAACACGACCGACCCCTCTTTAAAATCGGAAATGGAAGGCAGCCATAGGATTTCATGCACCCGATTTTCCCGCACGTCTCGCAAATAGCTGTGCGCATTTTTTTCGCCGCGTTTTCCGATGATATGCTTTGAAAACGCGCCAAAATCGAGAACCGGAGCCACCGTCACATATTTGGCCCTATTGGGCTCCAAATCGCAGGAATTGTTAAGCACTAAAACGATAAAACGGTGGCAAAGCGGTTTACCGTCGTCCCCAACTATCGCCACTGGAAAGTCACTCAAAATGTCCCCCTGCAATCGGGAATCAGTGGGGTGAGGTGAAGTCAAAACCCATGTAAAATCCGGAACTTTTTTGAGCGACGCCAGTAAAGAACTGACTTTTGTATCAGGTATGACACCGCTTTCCCTGGCTACCTGCTCGAAATCCATCATGCAAACTGGGACTGGAAGAATTCATCGGCATCTTCCCTTTCCCAAGCTTCCATGGGCCGACTGTTGGCTAAAACGGTCTTAGCTAGAGCGCGCAAGGCCAAGCCAGAACTTTTTACCTGAATTTCAGGTCTGGCGGCAGCGGAACTATCCCAGCATTGCACAGGCATGTGGCCTTCGATTTTCCATTCCAGTGACGCTACGCTGGAAGTGCCAAGGGAGGAACCATGCGTAATTACATTAGCTCCCAATGTCAGAGCAATCATGGCGCACGGCAAACTTTGACGGACGGTGGTTGTCACAGTTGGCAGCATAAATATGGTTAAATGTTGAATAGATTGCGGGTTTTGTCGAGTAAGAATCCTTCAAATATAGCAAGATGGGGAGAATGCACTTGCTCCAAAGCCTCCAGAATTGCGTTAGCTGGGATATCTTTCGTCAAAATGACATCAATATCTAGCAGCACCGAAGTGGTTTCGGGTGTTAGTGGGGGCAGGGTGGCAAAATTAATTTGGGAAATCATTCCGTCCCCAACCTTCTGCCGACTAAACGACTGGAAATCTCCTCCCTGGACATCCTTACCGTTGGGAATCGGCAACGTCACGGCAAACCATTCACTCCATCGTAGAGGGCTTTGCGGAAACTCAATCCTGTCAATATATCTCAGGCCAATTTGAGTGATGGTTTCAATCCCATAAATCGACTGCACTTCTTGGAATCTACTTATAATTTGGTCGCGAAAAGCCCTACTCCAGCCTTGATATGGACTTAGTTTATTAACGGCCATGAAGGTAGCCGCTAGTTGTGCGAGATTTTTACCGTCGGCGGATCGCATGACTAATTTGTGCCCAATATCCACCGTCTTTGACTCCATTTTTTCTACCGAAAATTGAAGCTGTATTTGCCTCTCAGCAACGACGTTTTTCAGGGGGTATTCAGGCAACCAAACCGGCTCAATTTTTTTCAGCGCCTCTTGGTCAAGTGGTTGACCGATTTTAAAATGAATTTCACAAACCGCCTCTTGAATCGGTGGCTGTTTGTATTTATTTTTCGCAGTGGTTGGCTTTAAATATGTATCGTTTATTTCCATTCGCATGATGCGGATGTCTTGCTTCACCGCTTCAATTTGACCTATGAAGCACTACTTTGCTCATTCCGTCCAGCCGCTTTTCGCTAAACGCACGAATCGTCCGCTACCAAACTGCTAAATCGGCTAGGATTCTGCCAGCCCTGATTGCATTGCCTTTTCATCGGAAGATTACTCACTATCTTGAGCTGGTTTCCACGGTCATGAAAATGCCTTGTCATCAATTCACACCGACTCCGCCGCCGCCATCGTTTCAAATTCCGGCAGCAGTTCGCCGTGATGCTCGCGCAGATGCCGCAGCACCCGACTGTTTTCGAGTAGCCGTTTGACGTAACCCCGCCCCAGCGTCAGGCTCATCATGTTTTCCGAGTAGTTCGCTTCGATGCTCTTGAAGTCTTTTTCCAGCGCTTCCATTTCGTGCTCCATCCGCGAGATTTCTTCCGCCGTCATGCCGGTTTTTTTCTTCGGCTCTTGGGGCGACAACATTTGATCCTTCGGCGTCGCCAACACCAGCGCTTCCGCATACGCCTTGGTAAAATTGTTGGCCGAGACCATCACTTCCGCGATTTCAATTTGTCGCAGACTGGAAACCTTCCGCAGCAGGCGAATCGCTTCTGCCGTGATGTGCGTGTCCCGCAAAAGTTCCGTCGCCTCGGCGTTGACGCCGTCCAGCAGGTTGATGAGGGTGTTCACCGTTTCCATCGGCATGGACAGTGCCTTCGCGATGCGTTCCGGCTTCACTCCATTCTTCACCGCTTTCACAATCATCTTGTGCGCTTGGATCGGCGGCAGCCGGTTCACGCGCGCGTTGTAGGTGAATCGGTCATCTTCACTGGCCACGATGATTTCCACGGTCTTCCAGCCCAATTGCTTCAAGGCCAGCAACCGTAGATGCCCGTCCAGCACCAGCCAGCTCTCGCCGCTCTTTTGCGGATAGACCATCAGCGGCTCAATCAGCCCGACTTCGGGCAGCGAATCCACGATGGCTTTGAACCGCCGGATGTTCGTGTGTTCCTTGATGACTTTCGTCGGCAGCAGCTTTGCCACGTCCACCGTCTGCTTCCGCATCTCGAATGCGATTTTCATCGCACCCTCTCCGCCTCGATTGGGGAGAGGGTTGGGGTGAGGTGTCGAAATGGATTTTTTCATGCCGCCTCCAGTTGTTTTTCCTTAACCCGGCTCCAGATGTCTTTGGGCATGGTTCCCAATTTTTCCGCGCGCAACAGCGTCACGAAATGGTCATCGGCCAACAGCCGCCGCAGCGCCGTCACCATGAATAATAATTTCGCCTCGCACACGCGCGCCTTCTTCACCATCAAACGCTGTTTCTGGCTTTCCCGGCGATAGACATTCACCAGACTATCGGCGCTCGTCGGCGTCTCCTTTGAACTACGCGGCCCATTGCCGCGCTGCCGGCCAATCAGCCGCCGCCGGTCCATCACGCGCCGGATCATCCGCAGTGCATTCTGTGTCAGTTGCTTTTTTTCGCACGCCTTCAATAGCTCGCGCTGCATTTCAATCCCTTCCGTGCGCGCAATTTCCACCGCCACGCTGACGGGAATCCGGCCATGCAATGCCGCATCCAGCAGCCGCGTTTCCCCCGACTTTTTGAGCGTGAGCAGGTCATGGATGCTGGTTGGATCCGTGTCAATGCGGGCGCTGATTTGGTGCAGGGTTAAACCTTCTTTCCTTAACCGCTCGATTTCCGTCAGCATTTCAATCGGCGCGGGATTGCGCCGCGCCATGTTCTCCGCCAGGCTGCGCAACAGCCGGTCTTCCTTGCTGATCTTCACCACCACCGCTGGAATTTCGTTATAGCCCAGCGCCCGGAAGGCTTCGATTCGTCCCTGTCCGCAGACCAGATCATACGTCGGGCCTTCACCCTCATCCGCCTCCCGCTCGCTGACCTGAATCGGCTTTTTCAATCCTTGATTCTTGATGCTTTGCACAATCATCACGAACCTCTTCGCGTCCCGATGACGTGGATTCAGGATGCGGATTTGGTCGAGCGGAATCATTCTTACTTCATCGTTCATGGTCGTCCTCCAAATTGATGCGTTCCATCAGGCTGAAAAAATAATCCAAGGTGTCGCAGCGGTAGGTGTCGAGGTAGATGCCGTTGGCTTCCGACACGCGCAGGTTTTCCCAAGTCATGTCCATGCCGGGCAGCAGATAGTAATCCTGAATGCCGTGGTTGGTGAAATCCATCCGCACGGCGATTGTGATGTCCGGTTTCAATCCTTCATCCAGCCGGATTAGCCAGCGCGACGAACCGGCAGGCGTTTGCGTGTGCCGGCACAGGACGATGGAGACGCGCAGTTCGCCGTTCACCAGCAGCAAGTCCGTGGCGTCATCCATAATTGCCGTCCCGCCCAGCTCCATGATTTTCTGTCTTACCGCCGCGACGATGTCCGGGCGCAACTGGCGCAGCCGACGGTTTTCCTCGATGAAACTGAAATCAATGCCGGGATCATAGCCGATGAGTTTGTAGGCGCTGATGAGTGACCCGAACCGATGCCCAAATGCAGCGCTCGATGGCAGCCCTTCCGTCTCGTTAATCAAGATGCCCGAAATGCGGCCGTGCTGTTTGAATAGTTCGCGCAGCTTTTCCAGCATTTCTTCATTCGTCAATTTCTGGCTGCGCGCCAGGATGATTTCTTGCGCCTGCCAGAATAATTCCGGCTCGACGACGCCCTCAAATGCACCATCTGCCCGAATCCATTTATCCGGCGGATTATTGACGTTCTTCTTCTTCAGTTTGCACGACGTCCGGTGATACACGTTGTTGCCGATGTATTTTTCGTTCGTGAGAATTTGATGCACCGTGCCGCGCGTCCATGCGCGGCCAAAATCCGTGACAACCCCTCGCCCGTTTAACAGTCCGGCAATTTCAGATTCGGGTTTTCCATCGTCAATGAATGCCTCGTAAATCCACCGGACGATTTTAATTTCTTCTTCCGGGCCGCGCACAAGCACCACACGGTCGGTCTGGAGGCTTTTTTGCTCGCCCATTTTCAGCATAGCTTTCCGCTCGCCACTCTGGTCAATCAGAACTCGACGCAGACCGAACCCGGCTGTGCCGCCTTGTTTGTAGCCAAGCTGAATCAGCCGACACGCACCCTGAAAAACTTTAGATGAAAGCTCGCGGCTATATTCACCGGCCATTGCACGTTTGACGCCTTTGACAATCGTGGACACCGGGCTGCCGTCATTTTCAAACTGCTCGGCGCAGTAGTGAACCTCAACCCCGGAGCGACGGCAGGTGTATTCATAATAGGCACTTTCGTCGGCATCCTGAAACCGACCCCACCGGCTGACATCATAAACAAGAATGCTGGTGAAATTTATTTCCCCGTCCTGAACATCCCTGATCATTTGCGTCAGTGAATCGCGCCCTTTAATGTTCAACCCGCTTTTACCTGCGTCCGAATATTCTTTGACGATTTCCAATCCACGGCGTTTGGCATATTCGCGAATAACATCCATCTGGTTGCTGGTGGAGTATTGCTGGTGTTCCGTGGACATTCTCACATACGCTGCGGCGCGATTTTGCGAGGATTCTTTGTCGTCTCTGCTCATGGAAAAGATTGCGAAACTTTTTGCTCAATTAGCTGTTTCGCTCGCATCCGAATATTCTTTGACGATTTCCAATCCACGGCGTTCGGCGTATTCGCGAATGACATCCATCTGGTTGCTGGTGGAGTATTGCTGATGCTTGGTGGACATTCTCAAATAAGCGGCGGCGCGATTGCGTGAAGAATTTTTATCGTATTTGCTCATGTAAAATGGTGTTTCAAACCAATTCCCTGCGTCACGCAAGGAATTGACACCCCTCAAATTACAAAAAGTGCCAGTTCCCAGCCATGTCATCTTGTAACGCAATCCTTCATTTCATAGCCGCGCGTTTCCAGTATTGAGGATTCGCTTCGCGCCAGACCCGCACCCGCTCCATTTGCTCCGGCCCGCACCAGTATTTTTTGTTTTCCGGTTTTGCGTGCCAGCATTGTTGACTCAATGCTTTGCTAGATTTCTGGCAGGCAGGATGTGAGCAAAATCGCTGGCAATGGCGACTCCGTGGATCAGGGGTGAATAATTTCTTGCAAGAAGGACATCTGCGGCGGCGGTGTTTGTGTTTCATATAACACAACACCGCTAAATTTAGCGCGCCACGCTAACATAAAAACTTCGCTACAAAAATTCTTAAAAATACCATTCGGCCAAACGCGCTAGGCTGAAATAATTTCAAAACTTTTGTCTCCCGCGCTGGCCTGTGCGGGCGGTTGTCTCCGCTAAAATCGCTCCGGCAACCCACCACACACGCCGCGACGGTTGTGGTTTAATTGTGATCCGTGTGACTTTCCGTCACACCGACCACTTTTATATTTTACTGGCGCAGTCGCGCTGATATTGTGTGCGCGAATCTTTGGTTCAATGGTGGTCGCCGGTTGGCGCGTCAATCTATTGCTCGCCTCATCCCGGCTGCGCTCCAAATTGACCCGCCGCCCGGCTCTGGGGAGGTTGCATTTAGGATTCTGCGCGCGGAGTATTTTCACGGAGACAAAAAGTGAATGTCTCCAGTCAAATTTTGAATTTGGTTGTAATGGGAAATCTGATACTGCAATTTGATACTGGTTGCTGTTTTTAGAGCAAATCGCCACCAATGACAGTAAAAGTAAAAACGATAAATAATCAATAATGACGGGCATTTCGCTGCGACATCCCAAAATAGCATAACGCGGCAAAAGGCCGTTTTATGACTACGGATCAGCAGGTTATAGGTTCAACTCCTATTGGGTGCACCACTTCTTTTAGCTAATTCGACATTGCAGAAAACCCTATTTAGAACCTCCAAATAGAGTGCGTGTTTTTTTGATGCGCTCGCTTTCTTCTCATTTTTCAGAGCCGCCTAGCTCGGTTGCCACGGCAAATTAATCTGGCGGTGGAACCTAATTCACGCCGCCTTGACTTGCCGCCGCGCGCCGCCGACCTTGTCGGTGCTGCCATGAAAAATTTCCACGAATCGCCCGTCATCCATGTCCGCGAACTCTCCAACGCCGAGTTTATTGCGCGTCATGCGCGTGGCGGCTGTGTCGGTCTCGCGGGCGGCGACTCGTTCATTGACCGCGCCATCGCCCGCGCGCAGCGGCGACTCGGCGATACGGGAAGTTGGGGCAAATGGTCGCACGCCTTTTTCTTCCAAGGCGTCCGTGCCGACGGCCAGCCGTGGGTTATTGAATCCGATTTGCAGTTTCATCGGAAACACATCCAGCTCGGGGTGCAGGAAAATCGCGCGAGCAAATATCACGACGAGAAACTTTACACCCGCCTCGCCGTGCTCGATTTCGGCCTGACTGCCGCGCAGTCGGAAACGCTCGTGCGCGAAGGCCTCGAACTCGTCGCCACGCGCACCCGCTACTCCATCGCGGAACTCTTCGGCACGTTGCTCGCGCTGCGGAGCGAAAAGTTGCGCGCCTCGCGCAACGTCCTCGCCCGCGACCACGCGTTATTCTGCTCGGCCATGGTGCGGGAAATTTTCCAGAAAGCGGGCGTGGACCTGACGCCTGGCGTGGCCGTGAAGAACACCGCGCCCGACGACCTCGCGCGCTCACCGTTGGTAAAAACTATTTTTGAACTCGACCGTCCCACCACGCCGACGCGCCTAGAAAAGCTCGATCAAAAAGTTTTCGCCATGAAGTCCCGCCTGCAAGCCGCGCGCGCAAAATTAAAATCGTAGCCGCCGACGTGAGTCGACGCAAAACGCCCATTGCCGTCAGGAGCAGTTTGCGCCGACTCATGTCGGCAACTACGAACGAATATCACTTCGCCGCGAGCAGTCCGGCAATTTTCCTCTGCAACGCCACACTCACGTCGGCAGCGGAACGGCTGCCGTCCACGATTTCAAAGCCGTAAGTTTTTTGCATCCGCCGAAACTGCGTCTGCATCGCCGTCTGATATTTCAGGAAGCTCACATACACGTCGCGGCTCAGGCCGATGTCCATGCCGCTTTCCCAGTAGTCGAGCGTGG
>JBJOPC010000199.1:0-4350 GCA_046050965.1 Verrucomicrobiota bacterium
TCGTCTGCGGGCGGCTGTACGTGGACGGGTTTGCGAGGGGCAGCTCCCCGGAAATGTCCGCGTGCGGCGTCACCCGCAATCGGTGGGACCGCTCGTGCAGCCCCGGCGGGTCGTCCGGCGGTTCGGCGGCGGCGATTGCGGCGAACGAAGCCATCGCCACACTCGGCACGGACACTGGCGGCTCGATTCGCCAGCCCGCCGCGCTCTGCGGTTGCGTGGGTTTGAAGCCGACTTACGGACGCATTTCGCGCTACGGCCTCGTTGCGTTCGCAAGCTCGCTCGACCAGATCGGGCCGTTCACCAAGGACGTGCGCGATTCCGCCACGATGCTCGGCGTGATGAGCGGCGTTGACCCGCGCGATTCCACCAGCGTGCCGCAGCCCGTGCCAGACTACGCCGCCGCGCTCGACGGAAACATTCGCGGCCTCAAAATCGGTTTGCCGAAGGAATACATGATCGGCGGGCTCGATCCCGAAGTGAAAGCGTCCGTGGACGCCGCCGTGAAGCAGCTCGAAAAACTCGGCGCGGAAGTCGTGGAGATTTCGCTGCCGCACACCGATCACGCCGTTGCGGTCTATTACATCATCGCCACCGCCGAGGCGTCCGCGAATCTCGCGCGCTTCGACGGCATCCGCTACGGCGCGCGCGTGGATGGCGCAGACCCGATTGAACTTTATTCCAAGACACGCGGCGCGGGCTTCGGCGCGGAAGTGAAACGCCGCATCATCCTCGGCACTTATGTTTTGAGCAGCGGTTACTACGACGCCTATTATCTGCGCGCCCAAAAGGTCCGCACGCTCATCCGCAACGATTTTCTGAAAGCCTTCGAGCGCGTGGACGCCATCGTCACGCCCACCACGCCGACCGCCGCGTTCAAGATCGGCGAGAAATCCGACGACCCGTTGCAGATGTATCTCTCCGACATCTTCACCATCTCCTGCAACCTCGCCGGCATCCCCGGCTTGAGTCTGCCGTGCGGATTCACCAGCTCGCCGAAACTTCCGATTGGCTTGCAACTGCTCGGCAAACCTTTCGGCGAAGCAACCATCTTAAAAATCGCCCACGCCTATGAGCAAAGCACCGCGTGGCATCGGGAAAAAGCTAGTGTGGCTTAACTTGAAACTGGTGCGTTCGGAGGGACTTGAACCCCCAACCATCTGATCCGAAGTCAAAAGCTCTATCCAATTGAGCTACGAACGCGCGCGGCCAACTGTGCCAGACGAACGCCGCGCGGCAATGGGGAAAGTTGCCGGGAAAAAAACCTTGCGCCGTCGCGCGTTCCAACCCAATTTTTCGCGCAACTTTCAACCCACTGAATCCAAAAAATATGAGCCGCATCTACAACAACATCGTCGAGACCGTCGGCCGCACGCCGTTGGTCAAACTCAACAAGGTCACCGCCGGTTTGGACGCGACCATCGCGCTCAAGTGCGAATTTTTTAATCCGCTCGGCAGCGTGAAAGACCGCATCGGCATGGCGATGATCGAGGACGCGGAGCAGCGCGGCATCCTCACGAAGGACACGGTCATCATCGAGCCGACGAGCGGCAACACGGGCATCGCCCTAGCGTTCGTCGCGGCGGCAAAGGGTTACAAAATTATTCTCACGATGCCGGAAACGATGTCGCTGGAACGCCGCACGTTGCTGGCAATGCTCGGCGCAAAATTAGTTTTGACGCCCGGCGCGGAAGGCATGAAGGGCGCAATCGCCCGCGCGGAAGCACTCGCCAAGGAAACGCCGAACGCGTGGATCCCGCAGCAGTTTGAAAATCCCGCGAACCCGGCCATCCACATGAAAACGACGGCGGAAGAAATTTGGTCGGACACGGACGGCAAAGTGGATTTCCTCGTCGCGGCAGTCGGCACGGGCGGGACGATTACGGGCGTGACGGAAGTTTTGAAACCGCGCAAGGCGTCGTTCCAAGCGATTGCGGTGGAGCCGAAGGATTCGCCGGTGATTTCGCAAACGCTCGCGGGTCAACCCGTGAAACCGGGGCCGCACAAAATTCAAGGCACAGGCGCGGGCTTCGTTCCGAAAAATCTGCACCTCAAAGACAGCGCGGGCAATCCGCAGATCGTCGAGTGTGTGCAGGTCAGCAATGACGATGCGTTCGCAATGGCGCGACGGCTGGCGAAGGAAGAAGGAATTCTCGTGGGCATCTCGACGGGCGCGAATGTGGTCGCGGCCATCGAAGTCGCCAAACGCCCGGAAAATAAGGGCAAACTCATCGTCACGATTGCCTGCTCGACGGGCGAACGTTACTTGAGCACCGCGCTGGCGGCAGAAGCCAAAGCGGAAGTTGGCGGTTAAGCCGCAGGAACAATTTTGAAACGAAAACACCCGCCGGAAAAATCCGGCGGGTGTTTTTTCTTTAGGCTGGGCGCGGAGATTATTTCACCACGCGATACATCCGAGTATTCAGATTGGTCGCCTGCGGGTCGGTGAATTGAATCACGCCGTTGGCCGGCGCGGTGTTCGTGACGAGGTTGACCCAGCTCGTGAGGTTGGTCGACGTTTGAAAATAATACACGGTGCCGGAAATGCCGTTGCTGAAAATCAACGCCACGCCGTTGGTCGTCGGTGCGCCGGTCAACACGCCGCGCCCGGAAACGACAGAAACAGATCCCACCACGTTGAGGTCGAGCGCGGAGCTGTTGCCTACGTCGAACAGGTAAAGTGTGCCGGACGAACCACTGCCGCCGGAGCCGACCAACCGGAAGGTGACGTTCGTGCCCGCGCCCAAGTTTTGCAGCGCGGTGATGTCCGACAAATCAATCGGGCCGAGTGACGCGCCGCCGCTGGCACTGACGGTGAAAGCCAAGTTGGTGAGGTCCACGAACGCGCCGCTGCCAATTTGATATTGGAGCAAGCCGTTCGTCGCGCCGGTGGTGGAGCGACGGTAGTCGAGGTTCGCAAGGTTGCTGAACGAAAGTTGGTGACCGGCGGTGGCCGCAAGACTGAAGGTGAAAAATTGGTTCGCCGCGATTGCCGACGCTGCTGAAGTGCTCGTCCAGTTCACTCCGCCCCAACCGCGCGCCGCCGCACTCGAGTTGGAGACAACGCCGCTGCCGCGCGTCAAGCCGACGACAGTGAGATTCGGGGCGTTGGTGGTCGGTGCGAATGGCGACACGCCGTAGTTGCTCACGGTGCTCATGTCCCAGCCGATTAAGGTGCCGGTGAAAGTTGTGCTGACAATTTGCACGGTCGCGATGTCGGTGTTGGTGTTGTTGAGCGAGTTGGTATCGCCGCCGCCGGAAACGGTGACGAGGTTGGTAACAAATGCTGACACGTTCGTGGCGATGGCCACAGTTATTGTCACGGTCGGATACGCGGCTCCAACAGCGAGCGCATCGGCGCGGGTGGCGGTGAGCGTTCCGAGGGTTGTCGTCCATCCGGCTCCGCTGATGGCGGTGGCGGCGAGTCCGGACGGCAAAGAATCCACCAGCGTAACTGTGCCGGTGGAGGCAGCGTTGCCGATGTTTGAGACAATGACGGAATAATTGTCAGCCAAATCGCCCTGCTTGAAATTGCCGAGGTGCGTCACGCTCACGGCCAAGTCGGGCGCACTACCACCGCCACTGCCGGACACCGTGAAGCTGGTTACGCTCGTCCCCGTGCCGCCGGGCGTCGTGACGGCGATGGTTCCGGTGGTGGCGTTCGTCGGGACGTTGGCGACGATTTGATTATTCGCGCTAACGGTGAACACTGCGCTGACGCCGTTAAATTTAACCGCCGAAGCGGAATTAAAATTCGTGCCGGTGATGGTCACGGGGAGATTCGTCGCGCCACTCGTCGGCGTAAAGCTGGTGATGCTTGGCACAGGTGGGTTGGTCAAACCATCAATCCGCGCACGGAACGCGGAGGCGATGGTTCCCGGCAGAGCCGTGAAAAACGTGAAGCCAGTGTCCTGCTCGATTTGATGCGCAGTCGTGATGTAGTTCGTCCACGAATTGAGAATACCATTGGTCACGTTTGGAATTTTGATGGCAATGACGCGGTTGGTCGTTGTCGTAATACGGCTCAACGCCGTGCCACTGCCTAACGGCACAACGACGGCAATTTTCCATGTATTGGAGCCAATGTAGGCCTTGCCGCTGGGAATGGTATTCGTGCCGAAGCCGCTCGCGCCGCAGACGATTAATATCTCGCCGCCGGAAGCAGCCAGATCACGGCAATACTGCTCGAAGTTGCCCCACGGAGCCTGATTGTTCGGCGCGGATTGGGGCATAATGTTGGACATGAAGAACACTTCGTCGTTATTCGCTTCAGTGTCTGTGCGGTCTTCCGACGGACAGAGATGTCCACGATTGAAGTTAATCGCACCGACCCCGTTGTAGTCATTATCGGTG
>JBJOPC010000200.1:0-8533 GCA_046050965.1 Verrucomicrobiota bacterium
AACAAATCGCCGCCGCCGTCGTTGTCGAGTGTGTAGCAAGCGAAGGAGTCAATCGTCCCGCTGCCCTGCAACGGATAATCATCTACGCTCGAATAAATCACCGTGCCGTCCGCGCTCTTCACGCTGAAGTGGTAGGTGTCCGCTGTGCGCAGCGCGAACTCAAGCGTCAAACCGTCGCCGTGATACGGCACGTCTGAGATGAACGCGCCGCCGCCGTCCCAGATGGAATAATTCGCGTTGCCGCCCACGAAATAAAAACTGAACCGCGCTGCCGACGCGAGCGCGAGGAATGTGTTAGTTGGCGGCGATGCCGCGCCGTTGAACAAACTGAAACCAACTTGTTTGCCGGGAGCGATGGCGTTGTTCTTAAACTTAAACGTGAAAACTTGGCTCGTGGTGAGCGCGTTGCTGAACGCGCGGTGCGCGATAGCAAGATTGTAATCCGTGCCGTTGGCGTAGAGGCCGAAAGATTTGTTTGTCACGTCTACTGCGCCCACGCCGGAGTTGCCGACGTAGAAGCCGGAGAAGTCATTCGACGCGGGTAAATTATTTTGCAACAGATTCCATGCGCCGAAACCAAAACCGCCGTTCGTGCCTTGTCCCCAGTTGTTCGTGTAGGCCACGTTGGCCGCGTGGTCGAACGCGGTGACTTGCGCGTGAGCGACGGTCGCAAAGCAGGTGAGCGCAGTAAAAAAACAACGGCGGAAAAGCTGGCGGTGATTCATAAAAATTGGTGCGGGCGCAGTATCGTGCAAAAGTCGCGCGATACCACCGCACATTTATGCGATGGAGACAATTTTCCGCAAGCTGCTACCTTCTCCGCGTGAACCCAAACTATTCTGCGCGCCGCGCCCGCTTCGCCCGCCCCGGCTTCACGCTCATCGAACTGCTCGTGGTCATCGCCATCATCGCCATTCTTGCTGGATTGCTTTTGCCCGCGCTGGCGAAGGCGAAAGAAAAAGCCGCGCGGATAAAATGTTTGAGCAACAACAAACAACTCGGCCTCGCGTGGGTGATGTTTGCCGATGACAACGACGACTCGCTCGCGCTCAATCATGCGAGCGACTTGGATGCCAGTAGCAGCAACGGTTGGGTGCGCGGTATCATAGATTGGACGAGCAGTTCGGTGAACACGAACACCCTTAATCTCACCGAACCGACCAACTGTGTGCTCGCACCTTACACCGCGCGCTCGACGCAAATCTACAAATGCCCCGGCGACAAAACCGACGGGCCGATTGGTGAACGCGTTCGCAGTGTTTCCATGAACGCGTTCATGAACGGCGAAAGCCAAGACCCAAACGTGTCGGCGGCACTCACGACCTACCGCGTGTTTCGGAAATTGAGTGCCATCAACGGCCCCACGCCGTCCGCCGCGTGGGTCTTCATTGACGAGCAAGCCGATTCCATCAACGACGGGTTTTTCTACGTCCAAATGCGAACCACGCCGTTGCAGTGGTTCGACTTACCTGGCAATTATCACGGCAAGAGCAGCACGTTCGCTTTCGCCGACGGTCATTCCGAAACTAAAAATTGGCGCGACCCGCTCGTCAAAGACAAGCCCATCACCAAAGTGAACCGCACCGGCTACACCGCCTACGGCAACGCTGATACCAGCGGCGATTTGCAATGGCTGCAAGAGCGGACGACTTCTAAAAACTGACGGAGTGCGCCCCGCCGGCGAAATTGCGAATCGCCAACGCGGCGTGAAAAAGTTATTCAATGCGCGTGACGACGCTCGAAAAAAACATTCTGCAAACGCTGCTCGAACTGGACGCCGCCGTGAAGACGATGGCAACGGCGAATCCCAAGCCCAACTTGTTCCCCCTCTTCGCGCGCCTCGACGTGCTCGCGCTCGAACTCCCGCGCGAAACTTCGCCGGACTTGTGCCACTATTTGCAAAAGAAAAGCTACGAGAAGGCGCGGCTGTTTTTGCAGGGACTCGAAGCGCGCATTACGCCCGGTGCTTGCGGGCATCAGTGAGTTGGAAGTTTGCGGGATTTCGCCGGGCATTTCGTCCGCAGATTTCACCGATTTACGCAGATTAGTTTTTTCATCTGCGTAATCTGCGGACGAAACTTCGGAAAAGCCGCGCCCCAACTTCCAACTTCCAACTTCCAACTCCCAACCTGTAACCTCTCGCCATGTTTGACGACACCATCGCTGCCATCGCTACGCCGCTCGGCGAGGGCGGACTCGCGGTCATCCGCATCTCTGGTCGCGCCGCGCTCGCGGTGGCGGACAAATGTTTTTCGCCAGTCGGCAAAAGTTCGTTGAAACCCAGCGCCGCGCCCACGCACACGATTCAGTTCGGAAAAATTGTCCGCGACGGTCAGGTGATTGACGAAGTGCTCGTGTCGGTGCTGCGCGCGCCGCGCACGTTCACGCGCGAAGACACCGTGGAAATCACCTGTCACGGCGGCGTGCTCGCCACGAAGCTCGTCTTGGACGCCGCGCTCGCGAGTGGCGCGCGAGCGGCCGAGCCAGGCGAGTTCACCAAGCGCGCGTTTCTGAATGGTCGCCTCGATCTCGCGCAGGCGGAAGCGGTGGCGGACTTGATTCATTCGCGCACGGAACTCGCGCTCGCCGCCGCCAACGAACAACTCGCGGGCAAACTTTCCCAGCGCATCAACCAACTGCGCGATGACTTGATGAAGACGATGGCGCACGTGGAAGCGCACATTGATTTTCCTGAAGAAGATATTTCGCCGGATACGAAAGCGCAGTTGCTCGCGCGGCTAGAACGCGGCGTGGCGTTCATGGATGAATTGCTCCGCACAGCGAACGAAGGACAAATCCTCCGGCGCGGCGTGCGTGCGGCCATCATCGGGCGACCGAACGTCGGCAAGTCGTCGCTGCTGAATCAACTGCTCGGGCACGAGCGCGCCATCGTGTCGCCCATCGCTGGCACGACGCGCGACACGATTGAAGAGACGGCGAACGTTCGCGGGCTGCCGGTGGTGTTCATTGACACGGCGGGCTTGCGCGAGGCGGGCGACACGATTGAGCGCGAGGGCATTCGTCGCAGTCGTGAGTCACTGGCGAGGGCGGAATTTATTTTGCACGTCCTCGACGCGAGCGAACCGCTGCACGCGGAGGACGAAAAACTGTTGGCGGAGTTCGCGGATAAAAAAAGAATTCTCGTGTGCAACAAAACGGATTTGCCAAGGAAGCTGGCAGAGGTCGGAGGTCAGAAGTCAGAGGTCAGCATAGACATTTGTTGCGTGAGTGGCGTGGGCTTGGAGACGCTCAAGGACGCCATCAAGAATCTGCTGTGGTCGGGCGCGGTCAATGCGGAGTCGTGGCAGATTGCCATCAACGCGCGGCATCAGAACGCGCTGTTGCGGGCGCGGGAAGCTACGGAGCGCGCGGCGGCGTTGCTGCGTGCGGGCGCGTCGCTGGAACTGCCGGCGTTCGAGTTGCGCGTAGCCGTCGGCGCAGTGGGCGAAGTGGTGGGCAAGACGACAACGGAAGATTTGTTGGATTTAATCTTCAGCCAGTTCTGCATCGGGAAGTAAAAAGCAAAACTGAAAGCTGAAACGGCAAGGCGTTGTAGGTGATTTCAGCTTTGTCTTACGGCGCGGGGACGTTCACGGACTGGCCGATTTTCAGGCGGGAAAAATCTACGCCGGGATTCAATGCTTGGAGGTCGGCGAGTTTCACGAAGTAGCGCGCGGCGATGCCCGCACCGGTCTCGCCGGTGGCGACGAAGTGCGGCTGCGTTGGCACGGGCGCGGCGGCGGGCGGCGCGGGCGGCGCGGGCGGTGGTTCGGGCGCGACTTGGCCGAGGGCTTGGGCTTGAGCTTGGAGTTGCGCGAGTTCGATTTTCTTCTGCTCCAGTTGCGCGGCGAGCGGGTTCAAGTTGGTGTTGCTGCCAAGGCGGTCTTGCTCGGCGGTGGTGGCTTGATTGATGGCGTAAAGCGCGGCGGCAGTCTGCGGGTTGCCGCCGTGTTCGGCGATGAGGTCGAGGGCGCTGCGGTAATCGTTATCTTGGAGACGTTCGTATTCGGCGTAGCGCTGCGGGCCGAGGGCGAGTTTGAGGGCGTCCTTCTGTTGTTGCTCAAGTTTGCTGGCGCGTTCCAGTTCCCCATCGGAGCCCAAATTTTCGGCGAGCTTAATTTGCAAATCGAATTGGCTGTTGGCGCGGAAGGCGGCGCGGAACTCGTCGGGCGTGATGTTGAAATATTTCAAGTTGCTAAGTTCGCCGCGCAGTTCGTCGGCAGTGTCGGAGTAGCGCAAGAGATATTCTTCAAGTTGCTGGGGGTTGAGCAAGCGGGCGAGTTGGTCGCGGAGTTCTTTGGAGGCGAGCAGGCGGTTAGTGTATTCGTCAGCGAGAGCTTCCCGCTCGCGGAATTTTTCGACGGCGTCGTAGATGGAATTTTTCACGCCGTCATCCAGTGCGCCGAGCACGGGGCCGACGAGAGCGGGCAGGGGTTCGGGGATATTGCGGCTGACGTAGAGTTCGGTGGCGCGCCAGTCGGAGCCAAGGAGTTTGGTGAGCAGGGAAGTGCGCTCGGCATTGAGGGCTTCGAAGCGTTCGGAGTAAAGGCTGTTGTAATTCGTGGGGGCGCTTTCGCTGCGCCACCATTCGGGATTCTCTTCGGGCAAATCAGTGATGCGGCGGTGCGCGTAGAGGGCGTCCACATCGCAGACGATGAGGTCGCGAATGGTGGAGTCGGGGCAGCCGATGGCGCGGAGGTTGTTAATGTAGCGGTCGTAGTCGTCGGATTCGAGTTGATCCCAGGTGAACGGCGCGCGTTGGACGAACGGACGGAAGCGGTTGGTGCCAGCCACGCGCCCGGGGGCGTTGGTGCTAAAACTGGGCGCGGGTGCCACGGCGGGTGGGCGATGCCAGCGGGAGAACGTGAGCGCGAGCAGGATGAGGTTGAGCAACAGGGAGAGTAAAAGAATTTTTCGCCCGCGCATGGTGGTAGTTAGGCAGAAACCGCCGTCGTGTAAATTGGAATTTTGCCGCGGCGTATCGGTGGTTGGCTTCTTCCTAAACTTAAACTTAATTATAATCCTCAAATCAGAGCAGGCGGGATTACGATTAAGTTTAAGTTTAGGACGCAATCCGGCGGTTGCGCTGGCGGCGCGCTTGAAATTATAGTCCGCGCATGGGCGACACCCTCCACGAACTTAAAGTCACGCTCCGCACCGCGCTGCGCGCCCACGCGCAGACCGTTTCCGCCGCCGAGCGGGCGACGGCTTCCGCGCAACTTTGCGAACGACTGGTAGCCGAAAAGTTTTTCCAGAGCGCGCAGGGAATTCTTTTTTTCGCACCGCTCACGGACGAGCCGGACGTGTGGCCGCTTTTGGAAAAGACGCTTGCGGGTAGTCGCGTCGTGGCTTTGCCGCGCTTCAGTCGCATGCAAAATTCCTACGAAGCCGTGGCCGTGCGCGATCTAGCGACGGATATTATTGTTGGCCAGTTCGCCGTGCGTGAACCGGCGGCACACTGTCCCGTCGTGCCGTGGAACCGGCTGGACTTGCTGCTTGTGCCCGGGCTAGGCTTCGACGCTCGCGGAACGCGGCTGGGTCGGGGAAAAGGTTTCTACGATCGCTTGCTCCCGCAGGCCGTGGGCGTGAAGTGCGGGTTGGCTTTCGATTGGCAGTTGCTCGCCGAAATCCCCGCCGCGCCGCACGACGTGACTCTGAATTGCATCCTGACCCCGACGCGTCGGCTGTCCAGCGACGCGCGGATTTGAAATGATTCCACTGGCAAAAAATTTAGCTGTCCCTGTTTTTTTCTTGGGCGTGGCCGCACTCGGCTACGCGCTGTGGCATTGGCGCGACCGCAAACGCGAGGCGAAAAAACTTTTCACCCGCGCCCAAGCTGCGCTCGACACCGCGCGGCTCGACGCGGAAAAAGTCAAACACGACGCCCTCCTCGCCGCCAACGCCGAGTCCGCCAAGCAACGCACGGAAACCGAAGCTCACGTCACCACACGCCGCGCCGAAATCGCCGATTCCGAAAAACGCCTCGCCGAGCGCGAGACGATGTTGAACACGCAGCTCGAAGTTTTGCTGCGCACGGAAAATAAATTGCGGCAGGAGAGCGAGACCATTGCCCGCCGCGCCGACGAACTTGATGCCGAGAAACGCGAGTTGCACCGGCTCACGCAACTTCGCAAAGACCAACTCGCGCGCACGTCGGGAATTTCCGCCGTTGAAGCGCGCGCGGAATTGCTGCGCGCAGTGGAAGTCGAAGCGCAGTCCGACGCGAGCAAGCTCACGCGCCACATTCTCGACGATGCGAAGTCGCGCGCCGACGATCAGGCGCGGCACATCATCAGCCTTGCGATTCAGCGTTATGCTGGCGCACACACATCCGATGTGACCACTGCCGCCGTGGCGTTGCCGAGCGAAGAAATGAAGGGGCGTATCATCGGGCGCGACGGGCGCAACATCCGCGCGTTCGAGACCGCCACCGGCGTGACGGTGCTGATTGATGACACGCCCAACGCCGTCGTACTGTCCGGTTTTGATCCCGTGCGTCGCGAGATTGCGCGCGAAGCCATGACGCAACTCATCGCTGACGGTCGTATCCACCCGACTCGCATCGAAGAAGTGGTGGCGAAAGCGAAGCAGGAAATCGAAGCGAACATCATGCAGCTCGGCGAGTCGGCGGCGCATCAAGCAGGCGTGGCGTTGCCCGCGCCGGAAATCGTCACGCTGCTTGGCAAACTGCATTTCCGTTTGAGCTACGCGCAAAATGTTTTAAGCCACTCCGTCGAAGTCGCGCACCTCATGGCGCTCATGGCCGGCGAACTCGGGCTCGATTTGGAAACCGCCAAGCGTTGTGGACTGTTTCACGATCTCGGCAAAGCCGTGAGCCACGAAGTCGAAGGCCCGCACGCGGTCGTCGGCGCGGAGATTCTGAAACGCCACGGCGAGAGCGAAGCCGTGCTGAACGGCGTCGCCTCGCACCATAACGACGTGCCGCCCGTCGGGCCGTGGGGCATCCTCGTGGCCGCTGCTGACGCCATCAGCGCGAGCCGCCCCGGCGCGCGCGCCGAACAGATGACCACCTATTTGAAGCGCGTGGATGATTTGGAAAAGCTCGCGCTCGCGTTTCCTGGCGTGGAAAAAAGTTTTGCTGCCCACGCAGGCCGCGAATTGCGCGTCTTCGTGAAACCGGAAAAAATCAGCGACGATGAAGCTTTTCTGCTCGCTCGCAAGATTGCCGTGGAAATCCAAGACAAGCTTCAATACCCCGGCCAGATCAAAGTCACTGTGGTGCGCGAAACCCGCTGCATCGAAGTGGCGAAGTGAGCCAGCATGAATTTGCCGTCGCATACCACTATCGCGCCGGAGAAAATTGCGAATTATCTTTTGGTGCGGCAGGCGCGAGGTGACAAGTCGTTGTTTCTGGCGCGCGCTGGATATTCCATAAACCACGCTGAACAACTGGCCGCCGATTTACGTTCCCAGTTATTGCCGCTGACGGCGCGCTTGGTAGAACACAATCAGTTCGGCGACTACTGCGAAATCTGCGGCTTGCTCACCGGCCCGAATGGAGTGGGGTTGCGCGTTCGCACGATCTGGCTTACCGATACCTTGTCAGGCCGCTCTAAGTTCATTACCTTGCTGCCGGACAAATCACCAAAATGAAACTCCCGCTCTACATCGAAGCCGCCGTGAGTTGCGACCTGCCTGACCAAGGCTTGCGTCGTGGCGATGTCGTGAAATTGGTGGACGAACATTCGTTGGTCGACGGCTCTGCCGGATACTCCGTCGAAGTGTTGAACGCGCTGGGCGATACGCTCAAAGTCACCGCGCTGCCAGTCTGGGCGCTGGAGCCGCTGCGGATGGACGAAGTGCTTTGTGTTCGTCCGGCGTGACTTTTCTCCCTCGGCTCGTTAAAACTTCGCGCATGAAAAATCCCTTGGCTCGCTTGGCCTTTTTGGTCGCCGTCATTTTCACGCTCGCCGGTTGCGCTGTCGTGCCGGAGACGGGGCGACGGCAGTTGGTTTTGATTTCTTCCGGCGAAGAATCTGCGCTCGGTCTGCAAAGTTTTTCCGACACGAAAAGCAAAGTTCCGTTGAGTCACGACGCCACCGCGAACGCGCTCGTGCAGCGCGTCGGCAAAAAGATTGCGGGCGTCGCCAACCTGCCGGGCGCGCAATGGGAGTTCGTGCTGTTCGAGAGCGCGGAGGCGAATGCGTTCTGTCTGCCCGGCGGCAAGGTGGGCGTTTATTCTGGCATCCTCGCGGTGACCAAAGATGAAGCGGGGTTGGCGACGGTCATCGGCCATGAGGTCGCCCACGCGGTCGCGCGGCACGGCGCGGAGCGCATGAGCGAGGCGATGGTGATTTCGGCGGGCGGAAATATTTTGAACGCGGGCGTGGCGAACGCCGACCCGCGCCTAGCCGCCGCCGCGCAACTGGCCTACGGCCTCGGCTCCAAACTCGGGCGCGAACTGCCGCACAGCCGCGAGCAGGAATCGGAAGCCGACCACATCGGGCTGCGCTACATGGCGCGCGCGGGTTACGACCCCGGTGCAGCGGTGGATTTCTGGCAACGCTTCGCG
>JBJOPC010000201.1:0-7331 GCA_046050965.1 Verrucomicrobiota bacterium
CCGGCGCGATTGAAAAATTTTGCGACGACGCCATTGCCGCGAATCCCGCGCCCGTGGCGGATTACAAAGCCGGCAAAGTCGCCGCGCTGAATTCGCTCAAGGGTCAGGTGATGAAACTCTCCAAAGGCAAAGCCAACCCTGCACTCGTCGGTGAAATTCTGGAGCGGAAACTGAAAAGCTGAACCGCTAATCTGCGCTGATCTGCGCTGATAAAAACTTTCGTTCCGAACGCGATGGAATCAGCCGCAGTTTTTACTGCATGGGCAAGCCAACTTTTCAATTAGCGAAGATTAGCGCGGATTAGCGGTTAACAAATCCGTGCGCTCAATTCACAAACATCGCTTCATTCGCTTGCATGAGCGCGTGGGCATATTTATCCCACGCTTCGAGCGGGCGACGCCCGGAGAGTGGCACTTGGGTGAAGGCGTTAGCGGAGAGCCGCGCGAGTTGCTGGCCGGGTTTGTTCTGACCTTTTTGGCGTTGCTGCAAAATGGGATTCACGGCGGACGCCTGCAACGCTTCGGGCGCAGGCGAGGCGTCAATGAAGGCCAAACCAATTTTCAATTCCGTCACGGTCGGCTCGCGCTGGTAGATGTGGTTGTAGAGATAGCGCACGCGTTTCTCGTCGTCCGCCAATTTATCAAACTCCGCGCGCTCAACGAGTTTGCGCGCTTGCTCCACGACGATGGGACTGTTCATGAGGAACAGCGCTTGTTGCGGCACGAGGGTCTCGTAGCGTTTGCCGGTGGGCGCATCGGGATTTGCAAAATCAAATTGCGTGAAGATGTCCGGCAGATTTTGGCGGTCAATAAATCCGTAGACCGAACGGCGCATGGAGTAAGGCAAGCGACCGAGTTGCACGGGGCGTCCGCTCATTTTCGAGTCGAGACTGCCGCCGATGGCGAGGATGGAATCGCGCACGGCTTCAAATTCGAGTCGGCGGATGTTCGCGCGCCAGAGCAAGCGGTTGTGCGGGTCGAGCGCGGCGTATTTTTCGTTGTCGGTGCTGCTCTCCTGATAGACGGAGGAGAGCATGATGAGCTTGTGCAGTTTTTTCACTGACCAACCTTCGCTCATGAAACGCCGCGCAAGGTAATCGAGCAACTCTGGGTGACTCGGCGATTCGGCGGCCATGCCGAGGTCGTCGGGCGTGGGGACAAAACCTTCGCCGAAATGATGCAGCCAGACGCGGTTGACGAGGCAACGTGCGGTGATGGGATTTGCGGGGCTGGCGATGGCGCGCGCGAGTTCGATCCGTCCGCTGCCGTTCGTAAAGTTTTGGCGCGTCGGACCAGAGAGGCATTCGAGGAAACGGCGTGGGACGGTTGCGCCTTTGTTGCCTGCTTCGCCGCGAATGAAGATGGGCGAGTCGATGCCGCGCGTGTCGGTGAGCGTCATGGCGCGCGCGGGCGCGGCAGTGTTCGTGAGTTGCATGAGAGCCATGCGTTGCATGAGTTCGCCTTGGCGACGAATCCACTGCTTCCGCTCTTCAGGCGTCATGGTGCGCGGAAGCTTTAACCGCAGTTCAGCGAGTTCGTTTTGCAGCGGCGTGAATTCTTTGAGGAACTTGTCATAGTCGTCGTTCATCTTGATGGGCGCGAGCGTCGGCAATTCTTTCGGCTCGCCGCAACTGTTGAAGATGCCGCGCAGCGAGTAGTAATCCGCCGTGGGAATGGGATCAAACTTGTGATCGTGGCAGCGCGCGCACGTCACGGTGAGGCCGAGAAAACCTTTCGTCACCACGTCAATGCGGTCATTAAGAATGTCGTTGGCCATGCCGCCGAAATGTTCGCCGACGGTGAGGAAGCCTAGCGCGGCGAGATTTTTGCGATCGCCGTTCTGGATTTTGTCGGCGGCGATTTGCTCGACGATGAATTGGTTGAACGGCTTGTCGTCATTGAACGCGCCGATGACGTAGTCGCGATAAGTCCACGCGAACGGGTTCAGCGAGCTTTCCTGCTGGCGTTTCACTTCGCCTTTCGTGTCCGAGTAGCGCGCGACATCGAGCCAGAAGCGACCCCAGCGCTCGCCGTATTGCGGCGACGCGAGCAGGCGATCCACGACTTTCTCGAACGAGTTCGTGGATTCGTCGAACATGAAATCGTCCACCTCTTGCTGCGACGGCGGCAGGCCGGTGAGGTCGAAGGTCGCACGGCGCAGCAACGTGCGCTTGTCGGCGATGGCGGCGGGTTCGATTTTTTTCTCCTCCAGTTTGGCGACGATGAAATTATCAATCGGCGTCGCGCACCAACTCGCGTGAACCACGGTCGGCACGGCAATTTTTTTGAGCGGCTGGAACGACCAGTGACTGCCCGGATCAATTTTCTTGGATGCGATGGTGGTGCCGCTGCGCGGGTCGGGCGCGCCCATTTTCACCCACTGTTCGAGCGTGGCGATTTGTTCGGGCGAAAGTTTTTTGCCCTTGGGCGGCATTTGCAAATCGGGGTCGGCGTAGCGCACCGCTGTGATGATTAAACTTTTGTCCGGGTTGCCCGGCACGAGCGCGGGGCCGCCGTCGCCGCCGGTGAGCAACGCCTCCTTGGACTCCACGCTCAAGCCGCCCTTGAGTTTCGCGGCGGAACTGCTGTGACACTTGTAGCAATTGTCCGCGAGCAGCGGGCGGACTTTGGCCTCGAAAAATTCCGACTCGGATTTAGAAATCTCCGCGTGGGCGCGGGAGCCGGGGGAAATATTTATAAGGAATCCAAGAACGCAGGAGAAGAAACAGGCGTGCTTGCGGAATGGAAAAGTTTTCATGGTTTCCTGGTTTCCTTATTCAAAATCACGCGATGATGTTCTTCACCACGTTCCCGTAAACATCCGTCAGCCGGAAATCGCGGCCGTTGTATTTGTAGGTCAGCTTCGTGTGATCGAAGCCGAGCAGCGCGAGAATCGTCGCATGCAAATCATGGACATGGACTTTATTCTCCACGGCCTTCGCGCCGAACTCGTCCGTCGCGCCGTAGACTGTGCCGCCTTTTACGCCGCCGCCCGCGAGCCACGTTGTGAACCCGGAGCTTTGGTGATCGCGACCGGGATTGTCGTTGCCGTTGCGGTCGCGCACGGGCTTGCGCCCGAACTCACCGCCCCAAATCACGAGCGTGCTGTCGAGCAAGCCGCGTTGTTTCAAGTCCGCGAGCAACGCCGCCGCCGGTTGGTCAATGTCCTTGGCGCGCTGCTGCAAGCGGTCTTCCAAATCTTGATGGTGATCCCAGCCGCCCGCCCAGACTTGCACGAAGCGCACGCCGCGCTCCACGAGCCGCCGAGCGATGAGACATTGCTTGCCCTGCGCGGAGTTGCCGTAAAGTTCGCGAACGTGCTGCGGCTCCTTGGAAATATCAAACGCATCCGTCGCCGCCGTCTGCATTTTGAACGCGATTTCGTAAGCTTCGATGCGCGCTTCGAGCGAAGCGTCCTTCTGCAAATTCTTCGCGTGAATTTCGTTGAGCGAATGGATCAAGTCGAGTTGGCGGCGCTGTTCCTTGAGCGAGATGTAGGGGTTCTTGATGTTCTGCAACATCTCCTCAACCGTGTTCGCCTGCGTGTTGACGCTCGTGCCTTGGTAGACGCCGGGGAGAAAAGCCGACTGCCAATTCTGCGTGCCGCCCGGCGCGAGTGCGCCGCCGCTGCGGAGCGAAATGAAGCCCGGCATATTTTGGTTCTCGCTGCCGAGACCGTAAACCGTCCACGAACCAAGACTCGGCTTGGCGAGGCGCGTCGAACCGGTGTTCATCATCACCGTGGCAACTTCGTGCGCGGGGATGTCTGTCCACATGGATTTGATGAGCGCCATTTCATCCACGTGTTCTGCAAGGTTGGGGAAAACTTCGCTGACCTCGATGCCCGACTTGCCGTGCTTGGCGAATTTGAACGGCGACGCGTAGCCCACGCCACCGCCGAGACCGGGCAATTCCTTGCCGTCATATTTCGCCAACTCCGGTTTGTGATCCCAAGTATCAATATGCGACGGCGCGCCCTGCGCGAAGATGTGGATGACCGCTTTGGCCTTGGCGGGAAAATGCGGCAGCTTGGGCGCGAGCGGATTGGTCATCGCCTCCGCACCGAACGCCGACGCGGCGGAAAAAAGATTCGGGCCGAGCATCGTGGCGAGGCCGAGCCCGCCCATACCCATGCCGAAGCGGTTGAGGAATTGTCGGCGCGTGACGAAATAATCTTCGACGCTGGCGCGGTGTTCGTGTTCGTTCATGCGAGGCTCCGGGTTAATTGCTGACGAGGCAGACGGCGGCGGGTGAAGGAAAGTTTCAATTCAACTCGTAACTGAACCCAACTTGGTCACCCACGCCGCCTTCAAACGCTCCAAAAATTCCTGCAAAAATACTTTTAGGGTAGGACGGTATTTGTCCTACCCCTGCGCGCAGACTCCTGCGCGTGAACGTTGAAAACCACGACCTGCTCGGCCACGCTCGGCTGGTCTGCCCGCGTCCCCGCTCGGCGGTTCGCCCGCACCGCTCGGAACTCCGCCCAGACTCCTCGGAACTTCCCACACACCGCCGGGAAGTGTTCCAAGACCGCTCGGTTGGTCGCCCGCACCCCTCGGAACCATTCCTACACCCCTCGGAGTTGCTCCAAGACGTCTCGGAACTCCTTCAAGACCCCTCGGAACTGTTCCAACACGTCTTGGAATCATTCCAACACCCCTCGGAATGGCTCCAACACCCCCAATTTCCCTCCCCAAACCACAAAAAACACCAAAAACCACAGAAAGTGAGTAAATAACATGAAAAAACGCAACTACATGCCCCAAACCCAGCTCGGCTACCTAGCCTGGCAGGACAACCTCGTCACCGCCGCCACCGGTCTGGCCGGGCCACTCGGCCTGACCGGGGAGATCGCGGCCTTGACCGCCCGCAACACCGGCTTGCACGCCAAATACAACACCCTGCAAGCCGCCCAAAACGCCGCCAAAGCGGCGGTCACTGACTACAACACCGCCGAAGCCGCCAGTCGGCTGGCGGATCGGGTCTTGGTGCAACGCGCCAAGTTGAGTCCTAACTACACCGATGCCCTCGGCAACAACCTTGGCGTCATCGGCGCGGAAGACACCACCGACCTGACCACCGCCAAACCCACGTTGACCGCCACCGACCACTTGGCGGGCAACATCGAAGTGCAGTTCAACAAATCCATCAGCCAAGGCGTGGATGTGTATGCCAAACGCGACGGCGACGCGGACTTCGTGTTCCTCGCGCGCGACACGCAATCGCCGTATCTGGACAACCGCCCATTGCTGCAAGCCGGCAAACCGGAGTTGCGCCGTTACAAAGCCATCTACGTGTTGAACGACGCGCAGGTGGGTTCGTTCAGCGATGAAATCGTGGTGAACTGCCAACCGTAAAACCAACGGGGAGGGAATTACGGCAAGGCAGTGTCGCCATATCTCTGTGAAGGCAGTGACATGGTTCTAATGAATCGCAGCGAGCCAATTTGTGATGTGCCGGGAATGAGTTACGGCAACAAGCCTACTGATGGAGGATTCTTTATTTTAAGTGAGGAAGAGCGGCGCGAGATGATTCGCAAAGAGCCAGCTTCGGAAAAATACATTCGACCTTACATTCGACACCTCACCCTTAATTCCCCTCCTCCATCCTCCGCAGTGCTGCTACGGAGGACAGGCCGTTCGCGGCGGAGAGGGAAAGTTTGCTCGTCCCGCCCATCCGTGTTTCATCCGTGTTCACCCGCCTTTGCTGGGCTACGGCGCGGCAGGTCTGTGGCTAAAACTTTGGGACTCGTTTAACTCGTCCCTCTGGGGCGGTGGTTATTCCCGCGCGGTTTGCACGGGCTGCGCGGAGAGGGGGCAGTTTTTATTCGTCTCGTTGAAATAATTCGCCGACCACTCGTTTTGGAAAAGTGCGACGGGATTTTTGCCGATGTCGTAGGCGAGCTTCGCGCCGGTGGGGAGCGAGAGTGCGTCGAGTGCGTCCTCGGTGATGTTCGTGGGCAACCAGCGGACGACGTTCCACGGCGCGGGTTCTACGCGAGATTCCGCGCCGTATTCGCTTTCGAGCCGGAACTGCACGACTTCAAATTGCAACGGCCCGACGGCGGCAAGCAAGGGAGTTTTCACGGCGGAGTTGCGGAGATACAACGCCTGAATGACGCCTTCTTGCAGCAGTTGGTCGAGGCCTTGGCGGAATTGTTTGAACTTCGCGGTGTTGGGATTGTGCAGTTGGGCGAAGGCTTCGGGCGTGAAGCGAGGAATTTCTTTGTAGGCAATCTTCGGGTCGGTCGTGAGCGTGTCGCCGATACCAAAGCCGTCGTGGCCGACGAGGCCGATGACGTCGCCGGGGAACGCCTCGTCCACGGTCTCGCGCTCGTTGCCGAAAAGTTTGTGCGAGCTGGAGAGGCGGACCTTTTTCTCGGAGCGCGAGTGGTGCACGGTCATGTCGCGCTCAAACTTGCCGGAACAGACGCGGATGAAGGCGATGCGGTCGCGGTGTTTCGGATCCATGTTCGCCTGAATCTTGAAGATGAAACCGGAGAATGCGGGATTCTCCGGCGCGATCTCAATGCCGCCCATCACGCGGGACTTGGGCGCGGGCGAATGTTTCAGAAATCCATCAAGCAAAAGTTGCACGCCGAAATTATTCACGCCGCTGCCGAAGAAGACGGGCGTCGTCTTGCCCGCGAGCACCGCCGCTTCGTCGAAGGCTTCGCCGGCGAGTTCGAGCATCTCAAGTTCTTCGACGGTCTTGTTGAAATCTTGTTCGCTCAACTTGCCGCGCACTTCGGGGTCGTGCAGTCCGCCGACGGCGACGGGCGCGCGGTATTTGCCGCCGACCACGCGCTCGAACGTGTGCATGATTTTCGTCTGGCGGTCGTAGATGCCTTGGAAATCCGGGCCGTTGCCAATGGGCCAGTTCACGGGAAACGCGCCGATGCCGAGCACGCGTTCCAACTCGTCGAGCAACTCCAGCGGATTTTTCATCGGCCGGTCGCACTTGTTCATAAAGGTGAAAATGGGGACGCCACGTTGACGGCAGACTTCAAACAGTTTGCGCGTCTGCGGCTCGATGCCTTTCGCGGAATCAATGACCATCACCACGGCGTCCACGGCGGTGAGCACGCGGTAGGTGTCTTCGGAAAAGTCTTTATGACCGGGCGTATCGAGCAGGTTGATGCGGTAGCCGTCGTAGTCGAACTGGAGCACGGTGGAGCTGATGGAGATGCCGCGCTTCTTTTCGAGTTCCATCCAGTCACTCGTCGTGGCGCGCTGATTTTTGCGTGCGGTCACGCTGCCGGCGAGTTGCACCGCGCCGCCGTAAAGCAGCAGCTTCTCCGTCAACGTCGTTTTACCGGCGTCCGGATGCGAG
>JBJOPC010000202.1:0-3947 GCA_046050965.1 Verrucomicrobiota bacterium
CCTTTGCGCCGTGAACGCCGAGGAGACGAACAAGCCCGCCGCCAAACCAACCGAAACCAAAACCGAAACGAAAGAGGAGAAAAAAACCGTGAGTGCCAACATCAACGAAGTCGCCATCATCAAAACCAGCGAGGGCGAAATGGTCGCCGAATTTTATCCGGACGTCGCGCCCGGCCACGTCGAGAATTTCAAGAAGCTCGCCAAGCAGGGCTTTTACGACGGCACGTGTTTCCACCGCGTCATTAAAGGCTTCATGATCCAAGGCGGCGACCCGCTGACCAAGGACGACTCCAAGGCTGCGCGCTGGGGCACGGGCGATCCCGGCTACAAGATCAAGGCCGAGTTCAACGACAAGCCGCACGTGCGTGGCGTGCTCTCCATGGCGCGCTCCAACGACCCGGATTCCGCCGGCTCGCAATTCTTCATCTGCCACGGCGACCCGCGCTTCCTCGACAAGCAATACACCGCGTTCGGCAAGCTCATCAAGGGCGACGACGTGCTGGAAAAAATCGCCACCACGCCCACCGCGCCCGGCGACCGCCCGCTCAAACGCATGAACGTCGAGAGCGTCAAGATCGTCCCGCGCGACTCGATCAAGTGAGTTGAAAGTTGAGGGTTCAAAGTTGCAGGTTGCGCGCGCCGCATCCAAATCATCCGGCTGACAAAACCTGCAACTTGCAACCTTCAACCTTCAACCAACTCGCCGCCGCGCTCGTCGCGCTCGGTTGTCCGCCGGAGAAATCCGCCGAGATGGCCGCGCAACTCGACAAGCGCGCCCGCCAACTCGCCGAAGCCAAGGGGCGCAGCTACGAAGAGGCGCTTGCTCACTTGCTCGGATTGATGAAGCAGGGCTGGGCGGCGGGCGGCGGAAGTCAGTAGCCAGTGGGCTTGCGGCGCGCATCTTCGCAGTTTGTTCTGGCTTCTGACTTCTGACTTCTGGATTCTGCCTTCATGATTCAGCCGTGGAAGAAAACCGGCAGCCGTCCGCTCGGCGACTTCAAGATTTTCAAACTGCGCGCCGACACTCGCATCTCGCCCCGCACTGGCGCGAAGCACGACGTCTTCGTTATTGATTGCGTCAACTGGGTCAACGTCATCGCCGTCACGCCCGACGACCAGCTCGTGATGGTCGAGCAATTCCGCTTCGGCACGGAGACCGTCGAACTGGAGATTCCCGGCGGCATGATGGACAAAGGCGAGGCCGACCCCGTCGCCACCGCCGTGCGCGAGTTGCGCGAGGAGACCGGTCATGAAGGCGAACGCGCGCGCGTCATCGGGAAGATTTTTCCAAATCCGGCGATTCAAAGCAACGTGTGCTACACCGTGCTCGTGGAGAATTGCCGCATCCAGCACGCGTCACAGTTCGATCCGGCGGAGGATTTGATTTCGCGGCTCATGCCGGTTTCGGAAGTCCAAAAACTTGTCGCCTCTGGAAAAATCCAACACTCGCTCGTCGTCGTCGCATTATATCATTACGATTTGCTGCGGCGCGGACTGAAGGAAGTCTGAAACCGCGTCACCCGCGCTTCTGGATCAACTCGCGGAACTCCTGAAACAGCGGCGTGGAGTCGTGCGGGCCGGGCGAAGCTTCGGGGTGATATTGCACGGAGAACACCGGCTTCTTCTTGTGGCGCATGCCTTCCACCGTGCCGTCGTTCAGGTTCACGCGATGCACCGCGACGTCGGACGGCAATGACTGCGCGTCCACCGCGAAGCCGTGGTTCTGCGACGTGATTTCAACTTTGCCGCTCTCCAAATCCTTCACCGGCTGGTTGCCGCCGCGATGGCCGAACTTGAGCTTGAAAGTTTTTCCGCCGAACGCCTGGCCGAGCAACTGGTTGCCGAGGCAGATGCCGAAAATCGGGATGCCCGTGTCGAGCAACGTCTTCACTTCGCGCACGATGTAGTCCAGCGCGGCGGGATCGCCCGGGCCGTTCGAGAGAAAGATTCCGGCGGGCTTGTATTTGAGCGCCTCGGCGGCGGATGCGGTCGCGGGCAGCACCTGCACCTTGAAGCCGTGCTGCCGCAGGCGGCGCAGGATGTTGTATTTCATCCCGTAGTCGAACGCCACGATGGGAATGTCGGCGGCGGGCATCGGCTTGCGCACGTTGCGGGCATCGGCAGTTTTCAGTCCGCGCACGAGGTCAAACGCCGCGCTCTGCTCGTCCTTCGCGTCCCACGCGAACGCCTCCTTGTGCGTGACTTCCTTCACGTAATCCACGCCCACGAAAACAAATTCCTTCGCGCGCTTCACCGCCTCGGCCTCGGAGATGTTCTCCGTGGTGATGAAACCGTTGAGCGCGCCGCGCACGCGCAATTTTTTTGTGAGCGCCCGCGTGTCGATGCCCTGGATGCCAGGGATGCCGTTCTGCTCCAGATAATCCGCGAGCGACCAGTCCGCGCGCCAGTTGCTGACCACCGGCGAGAGTTCGCGGATGACGAAGCCCGCCGCGTGCGGCCGCCACGATTCCACGTCCTGCTTGTTTACGCCGTAATTGCCGATGAGCGGGTAGGTCATCGTCACGATCTGGCCTTTGTAGGACGGGTCGGTGAGGATTTCCTGATAGCCGGTCATGGAGGTGTTGAAGCACACCTCGCCGCAGGCCGACGCTTTTGCGCCGAAACCTTCGCCGTGAAACACCGAACCATCTTCAAGGGCTAAAATCGCTTTCATCAAATTCAGCGGATGCTAGGTGAGCCGCGCAAAAACGGAAAGAATTTTAACCGCGAAAAACGCGAACCACACGAACGGATTTAACGCCAAGACGCCAAGGCGCAAAGATGCGAAGCCCTGTAGGGGCGAAAAAATATAGCCCAGGGTTGGAGCAACGCGACTACCCTGGGTAACGTCACAAAAAATCATCCCCGCCCTGAAGGGGCGGAAGATAGTTCTTGCCCTTCGCAGAGAAATATATTTAGCTCGTTTTAGTCGCAGTGCAGATTCTTGTTGGAAAATGTGCGCGACCCCTGATTGGTTGGAAATGTAGTTCGTGCTGGAGTGAGCTAATTGTTGCTTGCCCAGAAAGCTACCAATCGAGGCGGAACTACGAAATTAGACAAATGCAAACTACAAATCCGCTCACTTCGAGCGACACGGTTGTTCAAATCCCCGTTCATCAAGACCAGATTCGCGTTCTGGTTGACCCTGTTGAACCCAAAGCTAAGTCTCGCGCTATCGCGTGCATCGCAGTGCAAGACTTATACGGTTCTGGAATCAGCGAATGGCTTGAAGCCAATGTTCGTTTCCAGAAGATGAGCAGCAGCATCGCCAAAGACATTGTGAAAACTTTGGACGAACGCCCTGAAAATATGCATCCGCTGAATCGAGGTCTCACCGTTTTGGCGAACAGCTTCAGATATGACTCCCAAACTCGCGCGCTAGTAATTCAACTGCGTGACCCGAAGCGCCACGGAATTATTGATGGTGGCCACACGTTTCGAGCAGTCCAAACTGTGATTAAAGACCGCTTGGATGCTGGCCTTGAAGCACCCAAGGCATTCGTCAATATCGAGGTGTTGGCTGGATACGACGACATTGCTTCCGACATTATTAGTGCCCGAAACTCCGTATGCGCTGTTCGTTCTTCAGCCATCTATGCACTCGACGGTGTTTTTGAAGACCTGCGCCAGTCATTGGCAAAAGCGAATATGGAACAGTTGGTGGCCTTCAAGCAAAACGAAGACAAGCCGATGTCCGTCGAGGAAGTAATTTCCATCGCGCATCTTTTTCACCCTGCCTACGCAGAAGGAAGCACACATCCCACAAAATCGTATTCGTCTCGCGCATCGTGCGTCGAAACCTATGCCGAAGAGTGGAAGCTCGTCAAAGAAGCCAAGGATTCAACTCGCTGGAAACAAGGCTTTGGGAAAATTGTCCACCTAGTTCCTGAGTTTCTGCGCCTGACTGAAGAAATCGAAGCGGAGATTGATGAGACTTATCGTTCGGG
>JBJOPC010000203.1:0-6895 GCA_046050965.1 Verrucomicrobiota bacterium
ATCAACCAGCTCTACGGCGAAGATTTGATGCCGACGATTGAAGTGCGCGAGCAGGATTCCAAAGGTCGCCGTACAACTTCGTGGCGCGAGATGATTTTTCTGCCGAAGGGCGGCGTGGTCATTGATACGCCCGGCATGAGGGAATTTCACCTCTGGGGCGCAACCGAAGGTGCGCGCGAAACGTTTCCCGAAATCGAAGCCCTCGCCGCCGGTTGCCATTTCCGTGACTGCACCCACACGCAGGAAAAAGATTGTGCCGTCCTCGCCGCCGTTGCTGTCGGCACACTCCCGCGCGAACGCCACGAAAACTTCGTCAAACTCGAACGCGAAATCGGCCACCTCCGCGAATCTGAAAAGCAAGCCGGCTGGCAAACCCGCCGCAAGAGCGACCGCGTGGCGCATCGCACCTTCAACAAAGCAGTCACCCACCACAAAACGCGGCGGTGACAGTTCACTGCCTGCTAGTTTACGCCGGGTGTTTTTTGCTGGCAGGCGCGAGCACATACCCGAAACTCAAGCTGGCATGAGCGAATGTGTTAAACAAGTCTTCGGCGTGAAAGTGCGGCTGGAAAATTCCGCCAACGAACTCCGCGCCGGCATGGCGGCGGATGTGTTTTTCCCGAAAGAATCGAAGTGAACTAACAGAGAATATATGGCCAAAAACGAAATTGTTCCGAGGTGGGCAAAGGCTTTTGCCTGTGTATTTTTGTTAACGGCTATCACTTTCCTCGCGTTGTTTCATTACACATACCGACTTCATGGTGTGCCGATGAAAATGAGAGGCATATCGCTAAAATGTATCCAAAGTCAGTGGGTGCGAGAAGGACGACCTTGGCCGATAGAAATTACGAACTACATTGGTGTTTCTACTGATCATTATTTTGTTCACACCAACATTTATCGAATTGGCACAAAAGAGCTGGCATCATTATTTGGAGTGGAGTCTAGCATGTTTCGTAACGAAGGTTTTCTTACAATTACACGAGATGGAACGCTTGTTTGGGTAGATGCAAAAGGCGGGCCGGAAATTGTTAATCCTTGAATTGTTCCGCCATGCCCGCCGAAACCATGATCGAATGTGAGAGCCTGACCAAGCGGTTCGGGCATTTCACCGCCGTGGATGATGTTTCGTTCTCGGTCGCCAAGGGTTCGATCTTCGGCTTCCTCGGGCCGAACGGCTCGGGCAAATCCACGGTCATCCGCATGTTGTGCGGGCTGCTCGAACCGAGCGCGGGGCGGGCGCGCATCGCCGGGTTCGACGTGGCGCGCGAGACGGACAAGATCAAAAATCTCATCGGCTACATGTCGCAGAAGTTTTCGCTCTACGACGAGTTGACGGTGCATGAGAACCTCATGTTCTACGGCCGGCTCTACGGCTTGAGCGGTGCGGAACTCACCAAGCGACGCGACGAACTCATCGCGCTCACGCATCTCGAACCGTATCTGGCGCGGCGCGCGGCTTTGCTCTCCGGCGGCTGGCGGCAACGGCTGGCGATGGCGTGCTCGCTCATCCACAAGCCGAGCGTGTTGTTCCTCGACGAACCGACGGCGGGCATTGATCCGGTGGCGCGGCGGGAGTTGTGGGACTTGCTGTTTGAATTTTCCAGCCTCGGCATGACGCTGTTCGTCACGACGCATTACATGGACGAGGCGGAGCGTTGCTCGCACGTGGGCTACATCCACATGAGCAAGCTCGTGGTGTGCGGCGTGCCGGATGACTTGAAGCAACTGCCGGTGGTGAATCCGCCGGGCACGAAACGGCTGGACGTGACGTGCGACCACGTGACGGTGGGCTTGCAGGCGATCCGCCACGAGCGCGGCGTGCGCGGCGCGACGGTGTTCGGCCAGTCCATGCACCTGCTGGTGGACGAGGGTCTGCCGGAGCAATTCCTGCGCGACAAGCTCGCCGCCGTGAACATCCGGCACGCGGACATCCGCCCCATCGCGCCGTCGCTGGAGGATGTGTTCGTGGCACTGACGGCGAATGGAAACGGGAATGGAAAATAGAGTTTAACTGCGGTCAATGGCTTGGCTTGTGGCATGTGCGCGGTGGGTCTAGGCTCCGCGCATGGAATCTTCGGACTGGGTTAGTTTCAGCGATGACGAGTTGCTGGAGAAAAAAATCTCCCAGCTCGGCCTCCAACTGGACGGCACGAAACTCCAGCCGCTCATCCAGCAGCTCTACGACGAACTCGCGCAAAAAGGTTTGGCTTTCCAACCGCCTTGTCACATCGGCGACGAGTGGTTCGTGCCAGTGGGCATCCCGGCGATTTTCATCCCGTTCTTCCTCACGCACGACCGGCTGCGAGAACTCGAACGCACCATCATCCTCGAAGTCGAAGGCGAAACGCCGGAGTGGTTCATGAAACTCATTCGTCACGAGGCCGCTCATGCCTACGCCTACGCGTATCAATTTTTCAAGAAACGGAAATGGCAGCAGACGTTCGGCAAATCTTCCACCGAAGAGACCCCGTCGTTTTATCGCCCGCGTCCCTACAGCCGCAGCTTCGTGGTGCATCTCGACGACTGGTATGCGCAGAGTCATCCTGACGAAGATTTCGCCGAGACGTTCGCCGTGTGGCTCACGCCGGGGTTGGATTGGCGCGTGCGTTACAAGGATTGGAAGGCGTTGCAAAAGTTGGAATACATGGACGAGTTGATGCGCTCGCTTGCGGGCAAACCGCCGCTGCCCCTGCCCGATTATCGCGTGGCTGACCACGATTGCCTCAACGTGAAACTTAAAACTTTTTACGCTCGGAAGCGCAAGGCTCACGAAGATTCGTTCCCGAATTTTTATGACAACGACCTACGGCAACTCTTCGATGCGACCACCGAGGTCGAAGGCGGCGTGAAAGCTTCCGTGTATTTGCGCCACCATCGGCGTGAGTTGGAGAACGCCGTCTGCCAGTGGACGAATGAGAAAAAATACCGCGTCAACCAACTGCTCACGCGCCTGATCGCCCGCTGCGACCGGTTGGAACTGCACATCAAAGCCTACGACCCGAAACAAAATCTCCAAGTCTCCGCCTACATCACCACACTCGTGATGAATCATTTGTTCACCGGGAAATTCAAGCGCACGAAATAACCGTGAAAAAGAAACTCAAAGTCCTTGTCCTGTTCGACGCCGTGGAGCCGACCACACTCGATCAGGATTTGACCAAGTTGCTCAAGACCGACGATTGGAAGACGCAGGCGAACGTCCTCGCCGCGCTTGCCGAACTCGGCCACACCGTCGAGCACCTCGCCATCTTCGACAATCTCGATTTGCTGCGTCAAAAATTCCTGACCTTCACGCCCGACGTCATCTTTAACCTCGCCGATCAGTTCAAGAACAACCGCGCCTTCGACCAGAACATCGCATCCTATCTTGAGATGCACGGCCTGCCGTTCACTGGTTGCGGTTCGAGCGGGCTGTTGCTCTGCAAACACAAAGCCATTTCCAAAAAGATTCTCGGCTACCATCGCATCCGCGTGCCGGAGTTCACCGTTGTGGCGCGCGGCAAACAGGCCACCCGCCCGAAGCGATTGAAATTTCCCATAATCGTGAAGCCGTTGAAAGAGGAAGCGTCGCTCGGCATTTCGCAGGCATCGTTCGTCGAGACGGACGAACAGTTCAAGGAGCGCGTGCAGTTCATCCACCAGAATTACGACAACGACGTCATCGCTGAGGAATATATTGCCGGGCGCGAACTTTACGTCAGCGTCCTCGGCAATCATCGCCTCGACGTGTATCCGATTCGCGAACTCGTGTTCAAGGAAGTGCCGCCTGAGGAGCCGAAGATTGCGACCTACCGCGCCAAGTGGGACGAGGAATATCGGAAAAAGTGGGGGCTGCAAAACCAGTTCGCCGAAGCGCTCGACCCCGCGCTCGCCAAAGACATCGTGCAAACCTGCAAACGCATCTACCGGCTGCTCACCGTGGACGGCTACGCGCGCATGGACTTGCGCGTCACGCCCGCCAACGAGATTTATTTCATCGAAGCCAACCCGAATCCCATCCTCGCCGCCGACGAAGACTTCGCTGAATCCGCGCTCAAGGCCGGCCTCGCCTACCCGCAGCTCATCGAACGGATTATCCGCACGGGGTTGAAGACGGTGCGGGAGTGAACCTGTTCAGTTTGCGAAGAACTTCTGAATCTCCTTCACCACGTCAACAAAGACATCCACTTCGGCCTTAGTGTTGTAAAAATAAAAACTCGCGCGGGCGGTGGATTCCACGCCGAGCTTGTGCATGAGCGGTTGCGTGCAGTGATGGCCGCCGCGCAACGCCACGCCCGCCTGATCCGCCAGCGTCACCACGTCGTGCGCGTGGACGTCCTTGAGCAGAAAACTCACGAGACCGGCGCGGTTTTGTTTCGGGCCGAAGATGCGGATGTCTTTGAGTGCGGAAAGTTTTTCCGCGGCGTAGTTCGCCAGTTCCTGGTCATGCTGCCAGATGTTTTCGCGGCCGATGGCATCGAGATAATCCATTGCGGCGTGCAAACCGATCGGCCCGGAGATGTCCGGCGTGCCGGCCTCGAACCGGTGCGGCGCGTGCTTGAATTCCGTCTTGTCGTAGCCGACGCTTAAAATCATTTCGCCGCCGCCTTGATACGGCGGCATGGCGTCGAGAATTTCCTGCCGTCCCCACAACACGCCGATGCCGGTCGGCCCGCAAATTTTGTGGCCGGAGAACGCAAAAAAATCGCAGCCGATGGTCTGCACGTCCACGGGTAAATGTCCGGCACTCTGCGCGCCGTCCACGAGCGTGACGATGCCGAGCTTGCGCGCGCGTGCGCAAAGTTCGGCCACCGGATTCACCGTGCCGAGCGAATTGGAAATGTGAACCATCGAGAAAATTTTGACCTGTTTCGTGAGCAACGAATCGAGCTTGGACAAATCGAGCAAGCCTTCGTCGCCGGTGACGGGAACGTAGGAAATTTTCGCGCCGGTTTTTTGCGCGAGCAATTGCCACGGCACGAGGTTGCTGTGGTGCTCCATTTCCGTGAGCAGAATCACGTCGTCGGGCTTGAGATTTTTTGTCCCCCACGAACTCGCGACGAGATTGATGCCTTCGGTCGTGCCGCGCGTAAAGATGATTTCATCAGCACTTTTGGCATTGATGAATTTCGCGGCGCGCGCGCGCGCGGCCTCGAATGCGTTCGTCGCACGGTTGCTCAACTCGTGGATGCCGCGATGGACATTGGCGTTGTCGCGTTCGTAGTAGTGGACGAGGGCGTCAATGACGGCGCGCGGCTTTTGCGAGGTGGCGGCGTTGTCGAGATAGACGAGCGGCTTGCCGTGGACTTGCTGATGCAGAATCGGGAAGTCGGCGCGGAGCTTTGACCAGTCAATGTTAGCACTCATCGAAATTTATTTAGCCACAGATGAAACACAGATTGAACATAGATAAAACCTGAACTAAAAAACGGTCAGTGAAATTCCTATCTGTGTTTCATCTGTGTGAATCTGTGGCTTACATCAAACCCAGTTGCAGTTTGGCGGCTTCGGTCATCATGCCTTGGTTCCACTGGGGTTCCCAGACGAGTTCCACGGCGACGTCGTCCACGCTTTCGAGCGAGAGGACTTTGTTGGACACATCTTGCGCGAGGACGGGACCCATGCCGCAGCCGGGTGCGGTGAGGGTCATCTTCACGTCCACTTTGTAACCACTGCCGAGCGGCGTGAGTTGGCAATCGTAGATGAGGCCGAGGTCCACGATGTTGACGGGAATTTCGGGGTCGTAGCAGGTCTTGAGCTGTTCCCAAATTTCCTTCTCGAGCGCGTCGGGAGTTTTCACGCCCGCGCTGGAGCTGGTGGTTTTGGGCGCAGCAACTTCGAGGCCGAGGGCGTCGGCGTCTTTGCCTTCGATGCGGAACATATTGCCGTTGACGATGACGGTGTAGCTGCCGCCGAGCGATTGGCTGATGTGTGCGGATTCACCTTTTTGCAGGGTGACTTTCATGCCGGCGGGAATCACGGACGCCTCGACGTCGCGCGATAAAATTTTTGGTTCGTGCTCACTCATGGCCGCAGGCTAGCGGAACGGCGGGGAAATGTCTGCGCTGAATTTCAGCCAAGCAAAAACACCCGCTGGAAGTTTTTCCAGCGGGCGTTGGGAATTTCTGCGGGTGAACTAGTCTTTGCCGCCCTTGGCACCGTCGTCGCCGCCGCCGACGTTTTGGATGAGCATGATCAACGGCAAGGCCATCGCGATGACGATGCAACCGACGATGACGCCGAGCACGACAATCATGATGGGTTCGAGCAGCGAGGTCATCGCGGCGACGGCGTTGTCCACCTCTTCGTCGTAGTTGTCGGCAATCTTGAGCAACATTTCGGGGAGCGCGCCAGTCTGTTCGCCGACGTCCACCATGCTGACGACCATCGGCGGAAACACGCGGGAACTTTCCAGCGGCGCGGTGATGGTTTCGCCTTCCTTGACGCTTTCATGGATCAGGCCAACCGCACTGGAAATAACGACATTGCCGGCGGTTTCCTTGACGATGGTCAACGCCTGCAAAATGGGCACCCCGCTGCTGACCAAGGTGCCCAAGGTGCGGGTGAAACGGGAAATGGCCACCTTGCTGATGACCGGCCCAAAGGCGGGCATAATGAGCTGGAATTTGTCCCAAAGACGGCGCCCAAATTTGGTCTTGATGAATAAAAGGAACAGCACCACAAAAATGGCGACCATCCCCATCGTAGCGAGAATATGGTTTTTAATCATGTCGCTCGCGCCCATGACGAACAGGGTGAATCCGGGCATGGCGACCCCCATGCCGGCAAATACATCCTTGAATTTTGGAACAACAAAACACATGAGCAAAATCATGATGCCCACAGCCACGATCATCACCGCCACGGGATAAAATAACGCGGCTTTGACTTTACCTTTGATTTTCTGGGCTTT
>JBJOPC010000204.1:0-6837 GCA_046050965.1 Verrucomicrobiota bacterium
GTCGCCGCTTTCCGACTGGGAGACATGTCTCCCAGTTCCAAAGCGCGGTCATGCCCGCGCACTCCCAAACCGGACATTGCCAAAAACGAAAGCTCACCGTTTATGCCCACCGACAATCGTATCTCTGCCACCATCACCGCCGCCGACAAAGCCGCCGTGCTCGCCGCCATCGCCACCATCCGCACCAAGTTGCCGTTCCTCGTCAACCTCACGCCCGCCGAGCGTCAGGGCTTGCCCAAGATGGCGGACAAGACCTTGGCCTTCGACGTGAAATGCGCCGGTTACATGGGCGCGCATCCCGAACTCGTCCCCAGCTATGTGAGCGTGCCGGAACTGGTGAAAGACCGCGCGTTGATGACGGACTTGAACGACATCGCCCGCGAGCTGGGCATGGTGGCCGAGGGAATTGACGACACCATCATGCTGGCCGGTTCGGAGGCTTACATGGCCGACCTGTCGTTCTACCAAAACGTGCGCCAAGCCGCGCAGCGCGGCGTGACCGGCGCGACGAGCGTCTACAATGATCTGAACTCGCGCTTCCCCGGTCGCACCGCCGCCGCGCCCGCGCCTGCCCCGGTGACGCCTCCGTAAAAACTCCGAAGTTTCATCCGCAAATGACGCAGATTAACGCAGATGAAAATCAGGTAGAGCGGTATTGTCGCACCGCCAAGGCGTCGCAGCAGCGACGCCATACCTTTCAAGAAGATTGCTAAAAATCTGCGCGAATCAGCGAAATCTGCGGATAAACCATCCCCAAAGCCGAAATTCATTCAAATCACTGAAATAAAGGTGGTTGAAACGAGCTTGCCGGAGTTAAAAGCTCCGACTTGGCAGTTAAAAACCCCGGCGACGGAGCTAAAAGCTGCGACATGGCAGGTCAGACCTGCGACGACGGAGTTCCAAGGCCAGACGTGGCAGCTTTTGGGCGCGGCGTGGCAGTCAGGAAGTCCGGCACGGCGGTTCGCCACTGCCACGCGACGGGTGCGAAGTCCGAGTGCCGGTCAATTTTCACCGCGCGCGGTCTTGAGCAGCTTCTCTTCTTCAACGAGCAGTTTTTCCTTGGCGGCGAGGTCGAGATATTTCGCGCTGTTGGTGTGGTCGCCACTGGCGGCGAGAATGACCCCGTAGCAAAAGGTGATGCCCGGATATTCCAACTGCGCGGGCGTGAGCTTCTGCAAAACTTTCAGTGCCTCGCTGGTCTGCCCCTGCGCGTGAAGCGCGAGGGCGAAGGTGGAAGCGCACACAGCATTCGTGGGGAAGGCGGCAAAAACTTCGCGCGCCATCGCGAGCGTCTGGCTGGGCTGAACGCCGAGCAGGGTGTTGATGTAAGCCAAATTATTTTTTGCGCCGAGGTCTTCGGGATGAATGTCCACGAGGCGGGCGAAAACTTTTTGCAACCCGCGCGTGTTGCCGCCTGCGCTGTAAAATTGGTCAAGCGCGGCGAACGCCCAGCGTTCGTTGGGATGGCGTTCGATGAGGGTGTTGAGAATTTCCTCGCGTTGATCGTCCCAACCCCACGCGGTGGCGAGGCTGTAGAGAACGGTGAGGGGTTTGAGACGTTCGGCGGCGACACGCACGGCGGCACTCCAGTGGGAGTCGGCGGCGACCCTCTGGTTCTGCGCCTGCGCGGCGTGGGCGAGTTGGGCGAGGCGGATGAATTCGAGTTCGCCCCAGCTTTGGTCGGTGAGAAAGTTTTCAAGCACCGGCCAATCCTTGCTCGCTTGCAGCACGTCGGCGTGAGCGAGCCGCACGGCGGGTTTGGCTTGGGCATCGCCGGGCAACTGCGCGAGCCACGCGAGGGCTTCGGTGTTCAGACCGTGCGTGGCAAGCCACGAAGCGAGGGCGTAGGTGTCTTCGGGAGTTTTGGCGGCGTCGGTTTTGACGGTTTCCAATTCGCTGCGGAAATTTCCGGCGGCGAATTCTTTGAGGATGGAAAGTTTCATCAAGCGGTCGTCAAGCGAGGCGTTCGGACGCGCGGCGAGTTGGGTGGCGAACTCGGTGGCACGGGCGAAATCGCGTTCACGCAGCGCGGCGAAGGTGAGATGCCGCAAGGCGTCCTTGCCGTAAAGCGGGTCAGCAATGAGTGAGGCAAGATTTTTTTTAGCGTCAGCGACGGCTTCGGTTTTTTTGGCGGAGAGGCGAATGATGGATTGGTTGAGCAACGCGGCTTTGTTGTTCGGATCAAACTTCGCGGCCTCGCCGAAGTGCCAGTCGGCGACGGCGGTGTAATTTTTATCGGCGGCGCAAACCATCCCGGCGAGTTCGTGGTAAGTGGCGTTGTTCTGATGCTCCGGCGGAATCGTGAGGAGAGCTTGGAGCGCACGGGGAATTTTCTGGGCGAGCACACAAGCGCGGGCGAGCGCGAGTTGGTTCGTGGGCGTGGGCGAGAGGTTGACGACGCGTTGCCAAAGGTCGAGCGCGCCGGGAATCTGCGCGGCATCCGCCGCGCGCGCACGCACCGCCCACGCGGCGGCGTTGTTGACGTTGAGCACGATGGCTTGGCGCGCGGCGAGGACGGCGTTGGTGTAATCTTTCTGGCCGAGATAATCCTGCGCTTGCGTGACGAAACGCTTTTCCTTCCATGCGCGATACGCGGGCAAACCAAAAAACCAGCCGACGAACAACAGCGCGAGCAGCACCACGGCGATAACAAATTTCTTCATAGCGTGAAAGGCATGATGCTCTTAAAAGCGGATTGCTTGTCAACGCTTCCTGTTGAATCATTCGCGCCGCTCAACTTTGTGAACGTGCCGCTTTCCTCATGCAATGCGCGCCGTGGCGGTCTGCTCGCCACGGTGTTTGCGTTTTTATTTTTAGCTGTCGCCACGCAAGCGCAGGAATCTTTCCGCGCGTCCATCGCGGGCGAAGAAGCGGCGGCGCAGCAGAAAACGGAAACGGAAAACGCCACTTACAACCTCAAACTCGGCGCATTGAAACTGCGGTTCGCTGCCGACATGGGCGTGGATGCCAGCGACAACCAAGACCGCAGTGCCACCAAGCGCAACGCCGACCTCTCGCTGCGCCCGGAGTTCGATGTGACCGCGATGTTGCCCGTGAATGACCGCCACACGTTCGTTTTGAATCTCGGCGTCGGCTACGCGAAATACTTGCGCTCGCGGAATCTGGATCACGTTTTCCTCACGCCCAATTCCACCTTGAGCTACGATCTGTATGCGGGCGATTTCGCCATCAATCTCCACGACCGGTTCACCTACACCGAAGAAGATTATCAGCAGTATGAAATCAGCCGCACCGCCGAGGCGACGTTGCCGGGCAACGGCTATTTCAAAAACCTCATCGGCGGCAAAGCCACTTGGGATTTGGGCAAATACCAATTCGTCTTCGGCTACGACCACGAAAGTTATCAAGCCACGAAGAAAAATTTCGATTACGAGAATCACGCGTCTGAACTCGTCACGATGTCCGGGTCGGTGGAAATAAATCCCAGCACGCACGTCGGCATCCAATTGGGCGGCGGCATGACGGCTTACGATAAAAAAGGGACGTTCACCAACTTCACTTTTGAAACTTACACCTACACCACCAACGCCGGTCAAGTCACCATTCACACCCATACCCACACCGGCTCACGCGCCGTCGGCACGTTCCTCGCCAACCAGACGTTTTACAACTTCGGCCCCGTCCTGATTTACAATCCCACCGAGCACATCAAGACTGTCTTCTACGCGGGCTACACCATTTACCAACCGACCAGCCGAAGCTCCTTCAATTCCGCCGGCGGCAACAGCGGCGTCCGCGCCTTCTACGCCGATTTCAAACTGGACCACAACGTCAACCACGTCCTCACTTACTCGCTCAACTTCGGTCGCCAAATCCGCCTTGGCATCACGTCTGACATCTCGGACATCATCTACGTCAACCTCACGCCCACTTGGAATTACATCCGCCACGTCACGCTCTCCACGCCCATCCGCTGTCAGTTCGAGCGCCCCAGCGACTCCGTCGAGAACACCACCCTCCAACTCGGACTCTCCGCCGGTTACCAACTCACCAAGTCCACCTACCTCACCGGCACTTACACTTTCACCCGCAACGATTCCAACGTCGCCGCCAACACTTACTACCAAAATCAACTTGTCTTGGACGTGCGCTACACCTTTTAATCTGCCCCGCCGTCCATGACCAAATCGCTGTGCCTCATTCTGACTTGTCTTGCTTGCGCCTTCGCCGCGCCCGCTGAGAATAAATTAGCCGAACCGACCAAGCTCGAAACCACGGCCAGCGCTGTCGCCACCAATTCCCCCAGCACGAACGCCCCCGCCACTGACCCCATCTCCAATTCCAACGATACCAAACACAAACTCCAAGCCGGCGACACCGTCAGCTTCCGCATCGCCGAAGACCGCGAACCCGCCGAAGCGCCCGCCAAAATCCTCATCGTTTCCGACACCGACGAACTCGACATCCCCTACCTCGGCCTCGTCACCGTCAAAGACAAAACCTGCCGCGAAGTCGTCGCCGAAATCACCCCGCGCCTCGAAAAAGATTACTACGTCAAAGCCACCGTCACCCTCGGCCTCCAGTCCTCCAGCAAAGCCGCCGGCCACCTCTACATTTACGGCGAAGTCAAAAACCAGCTCCCCATCGCCCTCTACCCCAACGAAACCTTCACCGTCAGCAAAGCCATCCTCGCCGCTGGCGGTTTCGCCGACTTCGCCAAAAAAAGCAAAGTCCGCGTCACCCGCAAAGGCGAAGACGGCAAGACCATCGAGAAGGTAGTTAACATGCAGAGATTTTTTGAAGACGGCAAACTGGAGGAGGACTACGAAGTCCACGCCGACGACACCATCTTTGTTCCCAAACGCATTTTCAATCCATGAGCGCGCCCGAATCTTCCTCCTCTGACCGGGCGTCGCAGTCCAGCCGGATTTACGCCTACCTGCACCGCTACCGCAACCTCCTGCGCAAACACTGGTGGGTTCCCATGCTCACCATCGTCCTCGCCCTTGCCGCGCAAGGCTGGCGCTTGAGCCACACCGTGCCGACTTATCGTTCGTTCGGTTCGCTCGTCGCAGGCGCGCGCGTCCAGACCGCCATGAATGCCGGCGCGACGGTCATCCAAGACCAATTCCGTTTCTACGACACCGAAGTCGTCCTCATGCAAAGCAGCGTCGTCCTCGAACGCGCCGCCCAATACGTCAAAACCACCTACCCCACCGTCACCGAACCCAACCAACCGGTGAAAGTCACGGCCACCATCATTCCTCGCTCCAGCATCTTCCAACTCGCCGCCATCGGCGTGGAATCCAACTACACCCGACTGTTCCTTGAAGCCGCCATGCGCGAATACATCGCCTCCCGACGCGAGGACAAAGATTCTTCCGCCAACAAACCTGAAGCCAAGTTGAACGACGACTTGCTCCGTTACGAGCGAGATTTGAAAAAACTCGAACTGGCCGAGGATGATTTCCGCCGCGCCAACGCAGAAGTTCTCCGTGGCGAAAGCGGCAGTGCCAAACAACAACTCTCTCTTTGGGACAACGAACTAAAAGTCCTCACCAACAAATTTTCCGTCCTCCAGCAGCTCAACCTCGACCAGCAAATCGAAATGTTGGAAAAAGATTCCGGCGCCGTCACCGAGGGAACCAGTGCCAAAGACAACGCCAGTTCGCTCGCCGAATCTGGTGCGGGCTACCTCAAAACTAAACGCACCATCGAACTCAAGCGTAACGAATACACCGACCTCGCCACGCGCCTGTTACCCAAGCACCCGAAGATGCGCGACCTCAATGACGACATTCAAAAGATGGAGAAGCTACTCGAAGTTTTCCGGCGCCAGTCCGCGGAGGCACTCACCAACAAGATGGTTGAGATGACCCACAACATCGAAATCCTCACCACCAACCTCACCATCCTCCGCTCTGAAGTGCTCGACATCACCACCAAGATGACCAAGTTCAACCGGATTCAACAAGAGATTGAAGAAACGGCGAAGCTCATCACCGCTTGCAAAAACGGCTTGATCGGCCTCCGCCAAAACAAAGAAGGCGACCCCGATCAAGTCATCCTCAAAGAGCACGCCTCTCCCGCCGTCCGCGTCCCGGTTAACTACCTCCGCGAACTCCTCCTCGCCCTCGCCGTCGGCCTCGCCGTTGGCAGCGGCATCCTCTTCATCATGGATCGCCTCGACGACCGCGTCGCCACTTTCACCGAGTTGCAGGACATTTTCGACGAACCCATCCTTGGCCAAGTCCCCGCCGAGAAACCTGCCAAGAAAGGTGCTGAACTAAAATTACTCCAGCCAGACGACGCCCGCCACGCCTACGTCGAAGCCTACCGCAACATCCGCTCCTCGCTCCTTTACATGGCCACCGAAGGCAAACGCGCCAAGACCATCGTCGTCACCAGCGCCATTCCCAGCGACGGCAAATCCAAATCCAGCGCCAACCTCGCCATCACGCTCGCGCAGACCGGCTCCAAAGTTCTCCTCGTGGACGCCGACCTCCGCCGCGGCCAATTGCACAAAAGTTTCGGCGTGGATTCCGGCGGCATCGGCTTCACCGAAGTCCTCAACGAAAAACTGCCGTGGCAACAAGCCGTCAAACCCACCTACGTCCCCACCCTCTCGCTCATCCCGCGCGGCGCGCTCTCGAAAAATCCCGGCGAACTTTTTCTCAAACCCACCACCACCGAATTCATCAAAGCCGCCAGCGAACATTACGACTACGTCCTCATTGACACCGCGCCCGTCATGGCCGCCGACGACGTCAGCACGCTCTCGCCGCACGTGGACGGCGTCGTGTTCGTCATCCGCGCCGGACACACCTCCGGCCGCATCGCCCGCGCCGCGCTCGACACGTTGTATCAACACGAAGT
>JBJOPC010000205.1:0-2991 GCA_046050965.1 Verrucomicrobiota bacterium
CCCACGATGCTCAACAAGACGCTGCACTGGTTCAAATGGGAATCGGGCATCACTTGGATTTCCGGCATTCTGCTGTTCGCGCTGATGTATTATCACGGCTCGCTGCTCATCAATTTCGAGGATTCGCCGTTGAGTCTCAAAACGTCCATCGGCTTGAGCTTGGCGATGATTGTCGGCAGTTGGGTGGCGTATGATTTGATTTGGAAGTTTTGCAAACATCATTTGCTCGGCGTGATTATCTGCTACGTGCTTGCCGTGGTTGCAGCATATTATTCCTGCAAATATTTCAGCGGACGCGGCGCGTATCTGCAACTCGGCGCGATGATGGGAACCATCATGACGATGAATGTCTGGATGCGGATTATCCCACCACAACGCCGCATGGTCGCCGCGCTGCAAGCCGGTCAACCCGCGAACCTCGAAGAAAGCAACCGCGCCAAAGCCCGCTCCAAGCACAACACCTTCATCGTGCTGCCCGTCGTGTTTATCATGATCAGCAACCATTACCCCGGTGCTTACGGCGGCAAATACAATTGGGTCGTGCTGTCCGCGATGATTCTCGTGGGTTGGTTCGCGGCGAAAATCATCCGCAAGGCGTGAGCCACGGAAAATATTTTCAACACGCGCAAAAACAAACTTGCACCGCCGCGCAATTTCCCTAGATTGCGCCCGCGCTACGCGCAAAAGCTGGTTGGGGTCTTAGCTCAGTTGGTAGAGCGTCTCGTTCGCAATGAGAAGGTCAGGAGTTCGAGCCTCCTAGGCTCCACCAGCCTTCGCTTGAACGTAGTGAAAGCGAAGGCTGCCGCGCCGAAGCGCAGCATAGGCGGGCGAACGCAACCATCCGCCAATTGCTACGGCTCGGCAGGCCGGTCTTCGGCGAGTTACATCCAAAAAAGATTCCTTTTCAGAAATCGCTTCGCCCCCTTCGTCCCTTCGCGCGACCCGGAAAAGTTTTTCCCGCGCGCGCAGAAAAATTTCCCCTAGCGCAAAACCACCGTTCGCCCTACTTTGCGCGCGCACCTATGGTCGCCAAAAAATCCCGCGCAACCGCCACTAAAACTTCGGCGAAAAAAACCGCCCCGCGCGCCAAAATTATCCCGTTCGCCGCCGACACTCCGCAAGCTCCCGCGCCTGCCGCTGCCGCCGCGCGCCCCGAACCTCACGACCGTTCGCATTACGACGGCGATTACGCCATCAAACTTTATATGCGCGAAGTCGGGCAGGTCAATTTGCTGACGGTGCAGGAAGAAATTGATCTCGCCGCCAAGATTAAAAAAGGCAACAAACAGGCGCGTGAGCACATGATCAAGGCCAACCTCCGCCTCGTTGTGAAAATCGCGCGCGACTACGAAGGCCTTGGCCTCCCGCTCCTCGATTTGATTTCCGAAGGCAACATCGGCTTGATGAAAGCCGTCGAGCGCTTCGACCCCGCGAAAGGCGGCAAACTTTCCACCTACGGCTCTTGGTGGATCAAGCAATCCATCAAGCGCGCCCTCGCCAATCAGTCCAAGACCATCCGCCTGCCCGTGCATCTCGTGGATAAAATTTCGCGGATGCGCCGCACCGCCATGAAGCTCCACGAAGCCCTTGGCCGCGAACCCACCGACGACGAGATCGCCCAAGAACTCGGCACTACCGAGGCGCGCGTTTCCCAGATGCAGCGCGCCGCCATCCGCCCCACTTCCCTCGACGCCCCGCTCGGCGACGACACCACGAATACATTTTCCGAAACCGTCGCCGACGAATCCGCCTTCGATCCCTACGAACAACTCGAAGGCAAAACCGTCACCGACATGTTGCAGGAAATGGTCAAGAACCTCGACGACCGCGAGGCGACCATCCTCCGTTTCCGTTTCGGTCTCGACGGCGGCAAAGAAAAAACTCTCGAAGAAGTCGGCGTCAAATTCGGCGTCACCCGCGAACGCGTCCGCCAGCTCCAAAATTTAGCGCTGAAAAAACTCCGGCGCATGATCCAGAAACTCGAAGCTCAAAAAAAATAACATGCATCTCACCGCCCACGACCTCGCCCGCGCCGTCCGCAACGTTCCTGATTTTCCCAAGCCCGGCATCCAGTTCAAAGACATCACGCCCGTGCTGGCCGACCCCAAATTATTCGCCGCCAGCATTGACCTGCTTACCGCCAATTGGAAACCCGGCAGCGTGGACACCATCGTGGGCATTGACGCGCGCGGCTTTATTTTCGCCGCCGCCGCCGCGTTGAAACTCAACGCCGGTTTCGTCCCCGTCCGCAAAAAGGGCAAGCTCCCCTACACCACCTACGAGCAATCCTACGACCTTGAATACGGCTCCAACACCATCGCCATCCACACCGACGCCGTGAAACCCGGCGCGCGCGTGCTGCTCATTGACGACCTGCTCGCCACCGGCGGAACCGCCGCCGCCGCCGTCTCCCTGCTCGAACGCGTCGGCGCGCAAGTCCTCGGAGTGAACTTCCTCATCGAACTCACCTTCCTCGATGGCCGCAAAAAACTCGGCGGCCACAAAATCAATTCGCTCATCAGCTATTGACGGAGTTTATCCGCCGATTTCACCGATTTACGCAGATGAAGAATCAGTTTAAAATTCGCGCCATCTGCGTAATCTGCGGACAAGTTTTTTAGAATAATTTTATGAGCCAAGTCCCTCCTGATTTGAAATACGCCAAGTCCCACGAATGGGTGCGCGTCGCTGGCGACACCGCCACCGTCGGCATCACCGACCACGCCCAGCACGAACTCACCGACATCGTCTTCGTGGAACTGCCAGCCGTGGGACGCAAGCTTGCCGCCGGCGAAGCCTGCGCCGTCGTCGAATCCGTCAAGACCGCCAGCGACATCTACTCGCCCGTCAGCGGCGAAGTCGTGGAAGTCAACAAAGCCGCCGCCGACAATCCCAGCCTTGTGAACACCGAGCCATTTGCGGGCGGCTGGTTTTTCAAAATCAAATTGAGCAACGCGGCGGAACTCAACGCCCTCCTCACGCCGGAAAGTT
>JBJOPC010000206.1:0-3486 GCA_046050965.1 Verrucomicrobiota bacterium
GGGCCGATTTCTTTGCCAGCGGCTTTGTCGTCCGAAAGTTTGATGTAGCGGTCGGACCAGAAATTTATTTCCGTCGTCAAACGCTCGTGGACCGCGGCGAGTGTTTTGTCCACATGAGCGATGCGGCGTCCGGCAATTTCACTGAAATGTTCGGGAACGAGCGTGGACGCGGCGAGCGCCAAGGCGCGTTGTTCCAAGCCAGCGGTCAACCACGGCGCGGCGAGCGTTCCGGCGAGCAACGGACGTTCGGCAACGGCGAGCGGTTCAAGGTCAAGATGTGGTGCCCAACCGGCAAAGGTGGCGCTGCCGTCCGGCAATACGCGGACGAATTGCAGGCGTTTGGAAATAACCTGGCCGTCGCCGGATTTCACTTCATGCGTGAGCAGGAACAAAAGCGATGGCGTTTCGCCGTCGTCGGACGGGTCAACGAGGATGCTGCCTTGCCGCAGCAAATTAGCGTGCTGTTCCAACAACACGTCACTCAACGCGAGCATGACTGGATGGCCGGGATGAATCATGTTGGCAAACGCGAGACCGGGTCGTTCCAACGGGCGGACGGCATCTTTGGTGAAACAAACCCGTTCGTAGCGTTTGAGCACCGGCGCAAGGTCGCGGCGGTTGCGTCCGGTGATGAGGCGGTCGCGCTCGCGCAAGACGGCGGGAACGTGGGTGATCTCAAAGCGATTGAGTTCGCGCGGGAAGATGGAACCACCCAGCGACTCAAACCCTTTCATAAAAAAGGAGCGGACGAAGTAAGGCTGAAGGCGGCGGGCCTCGGCCTTTTCCATTTCTTCCTTCACGGCAAAGAGTCGTTCCGGGCCAAGCGTTTCTTGGGCGAGCGCATTGCGGTCCAGCAGCGCGAGTAAGTTTTGGCGGTCGAAATTGTGATCAATTCTCGTTCTCAACCGGGCACGGACATCCGGCTGGTCGCCATAGCGGATGGCCTCAATCAGAAGTTCTTTAAGGCTCTTGCCCTCGAACACTTCGCCGAGAATGTCGAACACCCGGCCTTTCAATGCCTCGCTTTCGACGCGGAGTTTTTCGAGGAGGCGGAAATAAACATCCCCTTCGCGTGTCTCATTGGCGACAAGGTTCCAGAGATGACAAACCTCCTGCTGGCCGATACGGTGGATGCGTCCGAACCGCTGCTCAAGACGGTTGGGATTCCACGGCAAATCGTAGTTCACCATCAAGTTTGCACATTGCAAGTTGACGCCTTCACCGGCGGCGTCGGTGGCAACCAGCACGCGGATTTCGGGGTCGGAACGGAAAAGCGCCTGCGCTTCCAATCGTTTGTCGCGGTGCGTGCCGCCGTGAATGGTGACGATGGCGTCGTGACTGCCCAGCACGCCGGCAATTTTCTCATGGAGATAATTGAGCGTGTCGCGGTGTTCGCTGAAAATGATAATTTTGCGCAGACGGCCACCGGCGTCGTGCATGTGTTCGTCGCGCTGGAGGATGCGGGAAAGTTCTTCCCATTTGCGATCCTGACCGGACGCGACGACTGCGCGAGCCTGATTCTCTAGTCGAATCAGGGTGTCAATTTCATCCTCCAGTTCGGCAATCGTCTTGGCTGCCGTCGCCCGATCCACGAGCGATTCTTCCAATGCCTCCTGCTCGCTGGCGTTCAGGTCATCATCATCTTCCGGCACCTCTGGAAGGTCCTGGCTGGCGAGGCCGTCGCCAGAAAAATCAGACGGTGGTGGCGCTGGTGCCAACGTCTCGGCAAGAATTTGTCCGCCGCGACTTGCAATGTTTTCTTCCCGCAAGCGGCGCTGGAGACGTTCGCGGCGGCGTTTCAAGGATTGGAAAATGGCTTCCGGGCTAGACGCGAGCCGGCGCTGGAGTGATGTCAGAGCAAAACCAACGGAGCCTTTGCGCTGGCCACCGATCTGGTCGGCCTTGCCCATTTCGGTTTTGACGTATTGCGTGACCGCTTCGTAAAGCGCAACTTCAATGTCGGACAGCTTGTAATTGACGGTGTAAGCTTTCCGCTCAGGAAATAGTGGCGTGCCGTCGAATTTCACCAATTCTTCTTTGACCATGCGCCGCATGAGGTCGCTGGTGTCCACCTTGTGCACGCCGTCGCGGAATTTTCCGTAAAAGCGGTCGGAGTCGAGGAGCGACAGGAACAACTGGAAATCTTCCTCCTTGCCGTTGTGCGGCGTGGCGGTCATCAACAATAAATGCCGGGTGTGCGCGCCAAGTTTTTCCGCCAACTTAAACCGCCCGGTTTTTTCCAGCTTGCTGCCGAAGAAATGCGCGGCGAGTTTGTGCGCCTCGTCGAATACGACGAGATCCCAACCGGCGGCGCAAAGTTTTTCCTGAAGCTCTTCGTTGCGCGCCATCTGGTCGAGCCGAACGATGAGATGGTCAATGTCTTCAAACGGATTACCACTGGGCGTGGCGGCTTCCAAGTCTTTGGTGAAGACGCGAAATTCGAGGCCGAATTTTTCAAACATTTCATCGCGCCACTGCTCGACCAGGCTGCCGGGAGCGACAATGACGATTCGGCGGGCGTCGGCGCGCATGATGAGCTCTCGGATGTAGAGTCCTGCCATGATGGTCTTGCCCGCGCCGGGATCGTCCGCGAGAACAAAGCGCAACGGCTGGCGCGGCAACATGGATTCATAGACCGCCGTAATCTGATGCGGCAACGCCTCCACGTTGGACGTGTGAACGGCCATCATGGGGTCGAACAAAAACGCGAGGTCAATGCGCTTGGCTTCGACCACAAGCTTGAAAGTTTCGCCGTCGCCGTCGAATGACCACGGGCGTTCGGTGGTAGCAACCGTGAGGTTTGGTTCGTCGGCGCGATTTATGAGACGTTCTTTGAGCGTGCCATCGGGCGTTTTGTAAAGCACCTGCACCGTTCCCTCGGCGATGGGCACGACCGCCACGACGCTGCCAATGACGGCAGGTTCAAGTCCCGCGAGCGATAGACCCGGTTTAATGTCTTCAATTTTCATGGAACATCGCGCTCAAGTATTTAGGGAGGATGGGGAAAAAAAGCGCGCACTGCACGGAGAAATTTATTCTGCGGGCGACTTTAGAAATTAGTTTTCAAGTCACCCGTATTACTTGCAATCTCTCATGGTAGAAATCACTGTCAAAGCCGCCATAGTAGTTTCGCCCAAATAGGCCGTGGCCGAACCACAAATTGTGTAGAACCCAGCATACTACCCTAGCGTTGGGTTTCAGTCTGTGGAGAATTGAGAATCCACGCGCAGAATATGCGCCAACGCCTGCCAATTATCTTCTGTGGGACAGGCATGGCCATGTTCCCACTTCCGCACTGTCCGTGTTGAAACGCCTGCCATTTGTGCGACTTCCGCCTGAGACAAGTTCGCTTGAATACGCTTCAAAAGGAGATGGTCGCCCAAGGTTTTGACATTGACTGGAATCAGCTTCCGGCGACTATATTTCTCTTTGGAATCGTCATATTTAACCGATACAGAACGCTGTGAAATACCCAACAGCTGACCC
>JBJOPC010000207.1:0-3406 GCA_046050965.1 Verrucomicrobiota bacterium
ACCTCACCGGGGACGAATCAATTGATTGACCCGGTCAATCCCTCGAACATTCTCACCACCAACTGGGACAACAACAACGCCGTAAGTCTCCAGACCGAATCCTCCTACTTTCTCCAGTATCGGGACGATTATCATACGATGACCACCAACGTATATTACGGCGCGCTGGGTGGATTAAAGTTGATTACCGGTACATGCCATATCTTCGGGAACAATGGTACAACGCCCCGTTTCGGCACAGTGAATAACCCCGGCAACACTGCTCTGGACAACAAACTAATAACCAACGGCCCGGCATTCATTAGCGCGTCACAACTCCTCCTCGACCTCACCAACGCCGCCGACCACCTGCCCGTCGTGGCCGATTACACCATCCCCATGCCCGCACCGCGCATCACCAGCACCGCGCTCGCAGCGGCGACAAATCTTTTCCTCACGGTCACCAACACTGCTACGAATGGAATTTACGTCTTGCTCGCGCACACCAACGTCACGCAGCCGCTTGCCAATTGGACGCCGCTGCTCACGAATGTTTCGCCGGGAAAAGGTTTTATTCTCACCGCCACCAACGCGGTGAACGCAAGCGCGCCCAACCGTTTCTACATCTTCCGTCAGCAGTAATCTTTACTTCAACAGTTCGCGTTGCCAGTCCATCAATCCCGGCGCATGCGCGTCCCAGTCACTCGCGAGGTCGCCGAGCGTGGCGCGCGGTGCGATAAGCGTGGGATCAATGGCGAGTTCGGTCGCGTGTTTGTCGCGGACTTTTTCCAACTCACGGAAACGCCGGAACTCCTCCTCGCTCGGGCGGCGGCGGTCGTGGCGCGGAATCTCCGGGAAATTTTCCGGCGGCACTTTCAACCCCGCCTGCACGGCGGCGGCGAGACCATCACGGCGGCGCGGCGACATGCGCGGCGGCACGAGCGGGTCAACGGGAGCGTTGCTCGCGGCAGCCTCGGAAATTTTCACGAGCGTCTCGTGGTTCACCACAAAGAACGGCGGGCGGTTCGCGGCGATGGCCTCGCGTTCGCGCCAGTGGAAAAGTTCGCGCAGCACGGCGAGCGCGGCGCGGCTCAAACCATAGCTGCCCTTCACGCGCCACACTTGGTCGGCGTCCACCACGGGCGGCACGGAGCTTTCGGCGATGAGCCGGTTGCAAGTCTCGGTGTGCCATGAGAGGCGGCCTTTGGTTTCCAGCTCGGACTTGAGTTTGTCCACGAGCGGCTTGATGTAATGCGTGTCGTTGCGCGCGTATTCCTCCATGCGCTCGGTGAGCGGACGCCGCGCCCAGTCGGCTTTCTGCGAACCTTTGTCGAGCGTAACGCCGAGGAATTTTTCCACGAGGTTGCTCAAGCCGAATTGTTTTTCGCCGAGCAGCCGCGCGGCGAGCATCGTGTCGAAGATCGCTCCCGGCACGAACTCGTGGTGCTTGGTGAAGAGCCGCAGGTCGTAATCCGCGCCGTGCATGAGCAACTGGTGGCCGGCCAGCGCGGCGAAGAGCGGGTCGAGGGCGATTGGCGCGAGCGGGTCAATGAGTTCGTCGCCCGCAACGGTGGTGATTTGAATCAGACAAACTTTTTCCGGATAGGCGTGCAAGCTGTCCGCCTCGGTGTCCAGCGCGAGCCACTCGGCGGCGCGGATGGTCGGCAGGTAGGCGGAAAGTTTTTCGTCGGTGTCAATCACGGGCGGAGAGTAAAGTGGCGGGTGGCGGGTGACAAGTGACGAGAGCGTTGAACAACATTTTTGTCTTCACTCGTAATCGCAATCATAATCTTAATCTCCCGAAAAAAGATTAAGATTAAGAGCAGGATTACGATTAGGACACAGCCCAGCCGCCGCGCGTCACGGTTCAACCCTCACCGGCAAGCCGACCCACACGAGCTTGAGCAGGTATTCTGCATTCCAGTTCGCAAGCCGGAAACAGCCGTGCGACTCCGTGCGTCCCACGTCCTCGGGATGCGGCGTGCCGTGCATCCCATAGCCGGTCTTGTCGAGGCTGATCCAGACCGCGCCCACCGGGTTGTTCGGGCCGGGCGCGATGATAAGCTTGTTGTGGATCTCGTGCGCCTCCGGTTCTTCGGGGAAAACCTCCGGGTCGAAAGTGTAATTCGGATTCGGCGCGACGGCGGCGACGTGCAGCTCACCAACCGGACGCTTCTCGACGCGACGCGCGATGCTGCACGGGAAGTGCGCGAGCAAGTTCGTGGCATCGTCGAACGCTTCCAGAGTTTTTTCGGAAAGGCTGATGACGATGAACGCGGCCTTCGCTGGCGGCGCGGGATACGCCGCGTCCGGCACGATGAGCGTCGTGCCAGCGAACATATTCGTCCAATCCACGCCGGGGTTGAGCAGCTTGATGAGTTTCGGATGCGCGTGGGATTTTTCGGCGACGAGTTCCAAAATATTTTCGTAATCGAGCGCGCTCTGTTGCGACTTGCCGAGCCACGTCTTGCTCACCGGCTGCAACCGCGCGAGGTCGTTGCTCGTGACGATGTAGCTCGTGAGCGCGGGCGACTCGATGACGAGCGCAGGCCGGGTGTTCGTATCGAGCGCGCCGGTCTCGGGCAAGTGCATCTTCCGCTGGAACGCGCGGATGGCCGCACGCGTCTGCGAACCAATCGCGCTATCGAGCGAGCCGCAGGAAATCCCCACCCGCGCGAGCGCAATCTGCGCCTCCAACGTGCCGCGTGGCGGGCGCGCTCCGGCGGCGGCGGGCGCGACGGTTGGAGAGAGTTGTTCGGACGGGAGCTTCGTGGGCGCGGGCGCAACCACGATGACGCGCGTCGTGGAAACCTCCACTGCGGCGGGCGCGGGTTTGGATTTTTTCTTTGCCGACTTGCCCGTCTTGGAAAAATGCCACAGGCAGAATATCACCGCCGCCAAGACCGCGACTGCCAGCAACCGGTCGAGGCCGCCGCGTCCTTTTTTGGGTTTGGGCATCTGGTATTTCATCCGCGCGCGGCTGATTCAGCCATATTTCGCGGCCTTTGCCCAAGATTATTTCAGATGTCCGCCGACGGATTGACAAAACGGTGATTCGCGTTAATCATTTCTCCGTTACGCAGCCTAAGCTGCCTTGCCTTCCTGCAAGACAGCACGGGGAAACCAATTCCTGGTGACAACACTAGGACGGGGCGCAGGCCGGGGAAAACCCTCAGCCAGGTCACTTTCAAGACCCAGCCCGTCAGCTAACCTCGTCGGCATCTGGAAGGGCGATCCTCTGCCCCACCGTGTGGTGGGAATTCATGATCCCCAGTCAAAACCGTTTGTGCGGGAGCTTCGTGCCCTCGCGCAAACCGCAGTCGTTCGTTTATGAAAAACTGGAGTCTGAAAAAACTGTTCATCGGTGAGGCGCGGGATTTGTCTGACCGCAGCCTGTTTCACAAAATCTCGCTCATTGCGGTGCTCG
>JBJOPC010000208.1:0-3607 GCA_046050965.1 Verrucomicrobiota bacterium
GTCATCGCAGCGGCGGCAAACGCTGGCGTTCCCGTCGTTCCGCGCGGCGCAGGAACCGGCCTCGCCGGCGGCGCGATTGGCCGCGGACTCGTCATTGATTTTTCCCGCCACAACCGCGACATCACCGACTTCAACCGCGACGCCCGCACCGTGCGCGTCGGTGCGGGCGTGGTGTTGGATCAGTTGAATGATTTTCTGCGCCCGCACGGTCTCGGCTTCGGGCCGGATGTCGCGCCGAGTTCGCGCGCCACGCTCGGCGGCATGATCGCGAACGATTCCAGCGGCGCGCACTGCCCCGTTCACGGCACGACCGGCGGTCATGTGAATGAATTGGAAATTGTCCTCGCCAGTGGCCGCATCGTGAGTGTGCGCGCGGACAACGACACGCTCGCCGCGCAACGCGAGTTACTCGAAAGCCTCGTCACCTTCAACGCGCTCACCATCGCCGAACGCCTCCCGCCCGGCCTCATCAAGCGACGTCCCGGCTACGCGCTCGATCGCGCCGTGCATTCGCCGCGCAATCTTTTGCACCTGCTCGCGGGCAGCGAAGGCACGCTTGCGGCAATTACTTCAGCCGAATTAAAACTCGTTCCCCTGCCCCGGGTGCGCGGACTGGCCGTCATTTGTTTTGCGTCCGTCGCCGAGGCGATGCAAGCGTCGGCGCAACTGCTCGATTTGCAGCCCGCCGCTGTGGAACACATTGACCGACTTGTGTTCGGCCAGACGCGCGGGCAAATCCAGTTTCAAGCCGCACGCGATTTGTTGCAGCTCGACGCGCTACCGTGCGAGTCCATGTTGCTCGTGGAATTTTACGGCAACCACGAACGCGACGTGGCCGCGCAACTCGGTGAAGTCGCGCGCCGCAAGTTCGGCCTCCGCACCCTCGTCACGCGCACGCAAGCCGAGGCGGATTTGGTTTGGGGAATTCGCAAGGCCGGGCTTTCGCTCGTCACCGCGTGCAAAGGCAATCGTAAACCCGTGAACGGCATTGACGACGTGGCCGTGCGCCCGGCGGATTTGCCCGCGTATGTCGCAGGCCTGCAAAAAATTCTCGGCGCGCTCAATCTCGAAGCGTCGTTCTACGGCCACGCCGCTGCGGGTTTGCTGCACGTCCAGCCCGCGCTTGATTTGCACCTCGCCGAAGACGTGGCGAAATACCGCACTGTCGCCGACGAAGTTGCCGCGCTCACGAAGCAATTCAAAGGCGCGATTGCGGGCGAACATGGATTGGGAATTTGCCGCACCGAATTTTTACATGACCAAGTCGGTGACGAAATTTATGGACTGATGCGGCAGATGAAACACGCGTTCGACCCGCACAATATTTTCAATCCCGGCAAAATCATTGACGACGGTCGCTACAAATTTGACCGCGACCTCCGCATCCCAGCGGGCAGCGAAATCAAATTGCCGTTCACGCCGCGCCTCGCGTTCGCCGCCAAAGACGAATCGTTCGTCGGCAATCTGGAGCAATGCAACGGCTGCGGTGGCTGTCGCAAAGCCACGGCGACAATGTGTCCGACATTCGTGGCGACTGGCGACGAAATCATGTCCACGCGCGGTCGCGCGAACATCATTCGCGCTGCACTCGAACATCGGGGCGGCATCGCCGATCCGCTCGCCTGCGACGAGATGGAAGCTGCGTTGGAAAATTGCCTCGCCTGCAAGGCCTGCACGAGCGAATGCCCCAGCGGCGTGAACCTCGCGCTGCTCAAGGCCGAGTTGCAACACGCGCGCATCCGCCGCGACGGCCTCGGCCTGCGCCGCTGGCTGTTCAGTAACGTGGATTGGTTCGGCCAAATTGGTTGCGCCGTGCCGACGCTCGCGAACTGGGCGCTCAACTTCGCGCCGCTGAAATTTCTCAACGAGAAATTGCTCGGTCTCGCCGCCACACGCCACCTTCCCCGTTACACGAGCGAACGATTTGATGTTTGGTTCAATCGCCGCGTGGTAGTTTCAAAACAATCTCAACCGACAAGCCCATCCGAACCGCTCTCCCTCACCCCTGCCCTCTCCCGCTGGGAGAGGGAGAAACATTCGCCGCTGCATGGCAAAACAGAATCGGCCAACGGCTCGTGCGACTCACAAAATTCAGAAACCAACCAACTGCTGTCCCCTCTCCCAGCGGGAGAGGGTCAGGGTGAGGGAGAACGCGACCACCAACCAAAGTCGCCCGCACAACATTTTGACGCTGACTTTGACGCTGACTTCACAACCGCTCCGCGTGGCCGCGTGATTTTGTGGGACGATACTTTCGTGCGCTACCACGAACCGCACATCGGCAAAGCGGCGGTGAAAGTTTTGGAAGCCGCCGGTTTCACCGTCACGCTCGCGCACGGACGCCAGTGCTGCGGACGCCCCGCGTTCAGCCAAGGTCACCTCGATGCCGCTGCGAAACTCGGCGCGCACAACCTCGCCCTGCTCCGCGACGACGACGCGCCCGTGATTTTTCTCGAACCGTCCTGCTACTCCATGTTCGCCGAAGATTATCGCGAACTGAAATTGCCCGATGCCGAAAAAGTCGCCGCGCGCTGCGTGCTGTTCGAGGAATTCATCGCCAACCTGCTCGACCGCGAACCCGCCGCACTCCAGTTCAGTGGCCGCGCCGCGCGCATGCTAGTTCACGCGCATTGCCACGCCAAATCGCTGGCTGACGTGAGCTACTTCACGCGCCTCGCCGCGCACATCCCCGGCTGGAACGCGACGCTGCTCGACACGGGTTGCTGCGGCATGGCCGGGGGGTTCGGCATGATGGCGTCGAAGCAAGAACTCTCACTCGCCGTCGCCGCGCCGCTCATGGAAAAACTTTCCGACGCTGGCTCCGGCAAAATCGTCGTTGCCACCGGCACAAGCTGCCGCCACCAAATCGCGCATTGCAGCCACGACTTGCCGCGCCATTTGGCGGAAGTGCTGGCGGAGGCGTTGGCGTAAAACTCACTTCACAATCGAGCAGGCGATGTTCGGGCTGGCGGGGTTCACGTCGAGGCGACGTTCTTTGGGAATGATGACCAAGTCCATGTCTTCCATCGGAATCGCGCCGAGCAAAACTTGGTCGCCCAACACCAGCGCGCCGACGTAGCCGATGCGATTTTTGAAACATATTTCCAGCGGTCCAACGTAAGGCACGAGGCGTTTGCTGCCATCGGCCAGCGTGACTTCTTTGCTGTCCAGCGAGTCAAGTTTGAGTTGCAGGCGGACGTGTTCGGGGATGCACAGATGCACCGCGCCAGAATCCGCGAGTGCCTCGACCTCGACGGCCTCCAGCGCAGGGATTCTGACGTTGCGGAGTTGGATGTTCGCGTTCACAAGACCCACGACGGGAGCTTACAACTTTGAAGCGTAGCAGCAAGGGGCGTTTTCCAGCGGTCACAACTGCTGCTTCACAATTTCCCGCGCCTGCCGGATGAGCGGCAAGTCTTCGGCGAGATTTCCGAAACGCAGTTTCATCGCGCCGCTCTGCTGCTGGCCGAGCAGCTCGCCGGGGCCGCGCAGTTTCAAATCGGCTTCGGCGATTTTGAAGCCGTCGGTGGTTTCCTCTAAAATTTTCAGCCGCTCGCGTGACTCGTCATTTTTCGCGTCGGAAATCAAAATGCAAAAACTCTCGTGC
>JBJOPC010000209.1:0-2565 GCA_046050965.1 Verrucomicrobiota bacterium
ATCTCCGCAAAAAATCCGTCGAGATGATCAAGTGCGAGACGAACGATCTGGAAGTTCCCGCCAACGCCGACTTCGTCATCGAAGGTTACATTGACCCGACCGAGCCGTTGCGCGACGAAGGGCCGTTCGGCGATCACACCGGCTATTACACGTTGCCCGAGCCGTATCCGGTTTTTCACATAACCGCCATCACACATCGTAAGGACGCGGTGTATCCGGCGACGATTGTCGGCATTCCGCCAATGGAGGATTTTTACATCGGCGGCGCAAGCGTGAAATTATTCCTGCCCATCTTCAAGATGAATTTCCCGGAGATCGTGGACATCGCGCTGCCGGCGGAAGGCGTCTTCCACAACCTCGTGTTCGTCAGCATCAAGAAGACCTACCCGATGCAGGCCTACAAGATCATGCACGGCCTCTGGGGCATGGGGCAGATGATGTTCACGAAATACATCGTGGTGGTGGACGCCGGCGTGAACGTCCACAACACGAGCGAAGTGTTGTTCCATCTCACGGCCAACACCGATCCGCAGCGCGACAGCATCTTCACCAAAGGCCCGTCCGACGTGCTCGACCACGCGACGAGCGAAATCGCCAGCGGCAGCAAGCTGGGCATTGACGCGACGAAGAAAATTCCCGGCGAAGGTTTCAAGCGCGCCTGGCCACCGCTGATCAAGATGGATGAAAGCGTGAAGGCGAAGGTGGAGGACTTGTTGAAGTTCCATTAGCCTGTCGCGGCTGTTGCCGAACCCAACCACCTACTACCCATGATTAAACAGCATCCTGCGAGTCGCTCACTTCAGCTTTTGCTGGGCATACTCATCGCGCTGTTTCACGTGGGCGTCGCCGAAGCAAGAGCCGACGCGATTGACCGGTTTGTCCGCAGTGAAATGGAGCGGCAACAGATTCCGGGCCTGGCCCTCGCAATCGTGAAACATGGAAAAATTGTGAAGGCCAAAGGTTATGGCCTGGCCAATATTGAAAATGCTGTGCCGGTGATCCCGGAGACGGTGTTTCAGTCCGGCTCGGTTGGGAAACAGTTCACCGCCGCCGGCGTTCTGCTGCTGGCCGAGGAAGGCAAGCTGGGACTCGACGATCCCATCAGCCGCTACCTGACCAATGCGCCGCCCGCGTGGCAGGGCATCACCATCCGGCATTTGCTGAATCACACGTCGGGCATCCCGGATTATGAAGACCAAAAGGATTTCAACTTTCGTCAGGACTTTACCGAGGCGGAACTGGTCACGCTCGCGGCGGGGTTGAAGCCGGAGTTCGCGCCCGGAAGCGATTGGAATTACAGCAACACCGGTTATGTTCTGCTTGGCATCATCATCCATCGGGTTACAGGGATGTTTTACGGCGACTTTCTCCAGGAACGCATCTTCAAACCGCTGGGGATGACTTCCACCCAAATCATCAACGAAACCAACATCGTCCCGCACCGCGCTGCGGGTTACGAGTTGGCCGGGGACGAGGTGAAGAATCAGGCCTGGGTGTCACCCAGTCTGAACACGACGGCCGACGGCACGCTTTATTTCACCGTGCTGGATGTCGCCAAGTGGGATGCCGCGCTTTACACGGACATTCCGCTCTCCGCGCGAATCCGGGAACAGATATGGACGCCGGCGAAGTTTGGCAATCGTGCGACGACCTCACTGAAACTGGGCGGGGCTAACTATGGTTGTGGATGGTTTCTTGATACGGTGGCAGGCCATCGCGTTGTCCAACACTCGGGCTGGTGGCAGGGTTTCAAGTCCTACATCGCTCGCTTCGCGGATGATGGTTTGACGGTCATTGTGCTTTGCAATCTGTCACCGGCACACCAAAAAGATATCGCGTATGGAGTGGCTCGCCGCAGCCTGCCCACTCTGAAAGGAAGCGCCATCGCCGATCCCAACGCGGCGTTCAGCGCGCAGGTCACCGACATGATCCGCGCCGCCGCCGCAGGAACTTTGAATCCCGAATGGTTCACCGACGAAGCACGCAAAGAACAGGTGGCCAACTGGGACAAAGAATTCTCCCGCCGCCTGAAAAGCGTTGGCCGCCTGGAGCAGCTCGAACTTCTGGAATTCAAAGAGCAAGATGGGGTTTCCCGCCTGCGATATCGCGCCAAGTTTGATCGCGCCGCGCTGCGGCTGACCATCGTCATGAACGCGGCCAAAAAAATCTTCTCACTGGAGTTGTCAACGGAATGAATCCATCGCGCCACCGCATGGCGGCTGCGAGCGGAGTGAAGCTCACGCGCCGGGCGGCGGCAGGAATTCCAGCCCGAATTATTTTGCAATCTTCATCACGAACCCTGCGCAAAGTAGATGTTGCCAGCGGCCTAGCGCGCTTGGTTAAATTTCCCCGTTCGCAACAACCCGGAGCAAACCATGAGCAAAATACGATTGCTGGTCGGCACAAAGAAGGGCGCGTTCATTTTGACCGCCGATGGCACGCGCAAGGATTGGGAAATCAGCGGGCCGCACTTCGCGGGCTGGGAGATGTATCACCTCAAAGGTTCGCCCGCCGACCCGAACCGCATCTACGCATCGCAGACGAGCGGTTGGTTCGGCCAGATCA
>JBJOPC010000210.1:0-20804 GCA_046050965.1 Verrucomicrobiota bacterium
GCGACACGCGGGATTTGTAGCGGCGGTCTGTGACCGTCGCAACGGCGCTCACAGAGCGTCGCTACAGATTATTTACCGAGCAACGCCAGCGCCGCTTCCGCCATCTTCGGCGCGGTGAGGCCGTGCTGGACGTAAAGTTCTTCCGCCATGTAAGCCGACTGCCCGAACTCGTCATCAATGCCGAGCGTCTTGATGGTGTGCGCGATGCCGGAGTTCGACAGTGCGTGCGAAACCTGCGCGCCCATGCCGCCGATGATCTGGTGATCTTCGATGGTGACGACTTTGCCGCCGCAATTTTTCACCGCCGCGCCGATGCTCTCGATGTCCACGCGGTTCACGAACGGATTGCTGATGACGGTGGCTTTCACGCCTTTGGCCGCGAGCAGTTTTCCCGCTTCGATGGCTTTGTTCACCAACACACCGCAGCCGATGAGGACGACGTCGCTGCCGGTGGAGAGGACTTGCGCCTTGCCCCACGGATACTTCGCGCCTTCAATCCACGTCAGCGGATAATTTTCGCGGCCTACGAAAAAGATGTAGCTGTTGCCGTCCTTGCCCGCCGCGCGGTCAGCGGCGAATTGCTGGATGGCTTGATACATCAGCGATTCGGCTTCATCAAAGCAACTCGGCGCGAGGACGACCGTGTGGGGAATCGCGGAGAGCGCGGCGAAATAAGTCGTGGCTTGGTGCGACGCGCCGTCGGCGGCGTCTTGAAAACCAACGTGCTAGAACATTGCGATGACGGGTGCTTGCGACAGCGCGGCCATCGTGAGCGGGAGATTTCCCTTGGTCACGCCGAACTGGCCGAACGTGTCTACAATCGGAATGAATCCCGCCTTGGACATTCCCGCTGCGGTGCTGACCATGTTGGATTCCGCGATGCCCACTTCGACGAAGCGTTCGGGAAAACTTTTTTGGAAGAAGCTGATGCCCGTCGAGCCTTGCACGTCGGCGGAAACGGAATACACGGGCAAGCCTTCCGTCGCCGCGCGCACGGCGGCTTTGGCGAGGCCGGCTTGGACTTTATCCGTCTTCGGTTTTGCGAGAGCGGGAACACCGGACGCTGCTGCCGCATCCGCCTTGGCTTTTTTCGCGGCCTCGGATTTTTCCCAATTGCCACGGAGAGTTTGCGCCCACGTCATCAAGTCGGCAGGAACGATGTCGCCTTTAAAAAGCTCCGTCATCCAGTCGCAAATTTTTTCGCCATTCGCGAGCGGGAAACCGTGGCCGCCGGCGGAATTTTCCTCGGTCGCCTTGATGCCGTAGCCCTTCACGGTTTTCGCGATGATGCAGACGGGCTGCTTCGGATTCGCCTTCGCAACGGCGATGGCTTTTTCAATCGCGAGATAAACTTCCTGCAAATTATTTCCGTTGGGAACGGCGATGACATTCCAGCCGAGCGCGGGCATGGCAGCGAACGACGGTTGCATCGAGAACGAATCCTTCGTGATGCGGCCGGAGAGTTTCGTGTCGTTGTCAGAAATCAACAGGACGAACGGATTCACGCGATCTTTTGCGGCGAGACCGGGAATCGCGGCGAAGGCTTCCTTCGCTTCGCCTTCCATGCTTGCGCCGTCGCTGACGACGCAAATCGTCACGCGGTCACGCTTGGCGACTTTGTCGCCGATGGCGAGACCTTGCGCCTGCGGGAGCGAGCTGCCGAGCGGGCCGTTGCTCATCAATACGCCCGCCGGATTCAAATGTGATTCGCCGTGACCGGTGAGTTTGCTGCTGATGCTGCGAAAACCTTTCAGCGTGTCGAACGTCATGCCGTCGAAACCATAGAGCGCGCGCACAGCATAGACGCCGTTCTCCGCGTGACCGGCATCGTTGATGTAATTGAACGCCTCATGCCATTCGCGCCCCGATGTGGCAAACATGATGCCGTGAATGGCTGCGTTCATCTCCGCGAACGCCGCCGGACCGCCCCAATGGCACGCCGCACCGCCGACAACCGCGTGGACATCCATGAGCGCGACGCACGCGCGCGTGGCGCGCGGGTCGGCGAGCGTGACTTCTGCGCCCGCAGAGTTTTTCACCTTCACGGAAATGATCGGTGCGCCCTTGGGTGTGGATGCGAGTTTGGATTTGAGATTGAGCGGCGTGAGCGGTGGTGCTACGACGGCTTGGACTACGGAATTATCAGCGGCCATAAATTTTTCCTAGGTGAATCGGGTTCAGAAACAAAAAACGGACGCGCTAATGTAAGAATCGCGCGTGTGATTGCGAGAAATAATTGCCGCGAGTTGGGGTTGTAGCGGCACTGTGTCAGTGCCGACGGCGGTCGCAGACCGCCGCTACAGGCTCACGCCTTCGGTTTGACCGGCCAGCGGCGGCAACCGTGTTGCAGCCAGAGTTTCCAGACCATCCACAGCGCTTCTTGCACGATGTGCCCGGACATTTTGGATTGCCCGTGCTCGCGGTCAGTGAAAACAATGGGCGTCTCAACGACTTTGAAACCGTGTCGCCAGAGCCGGTGCGTCATCTCGATTTGGAAGCTGTAGCCATTGGATTCCACCTCGTCGAGCTTGAGTGATTCGAGCGCGCGCCGGCGGAAACATTTGTAGCCGCCCGTCGGATCCGAGAACGGCATCCCCGTGATGAGCCGCACGTAAATGCCCGCGCTGCGGCTCAAGACCAGTCGCTTGAGCGGCCAGTTCACCACGCGCACGCCGTTGGAATAACGCGAGCCAAGCACCAAGTCTGCCTGCTCGTCTTGCGCGGCGCGGAGGAAGCCCGGCACGTCGTCGGGGTTGTGGGAAAAATCGCCGTCCATTTCGAAGATGAATTCGTAATCGCGTTCCAACGCCCACTTGAAGCCTGCAATGTAAGCGCGACCGAGACCATTTTTCTTCGTGCGATGCAGGACATGGATGCGTGGATGTTTCGCCGCGAGTTCGTCGGCGAGTTCGCCCGTGCCGTCCGGCGAGCCGTCGTCCACGACGAGCAAATCCACAGGCGTGGGGAGTTTCAACAGGCGTTCGGCCATGCGCGGGAGATTCTCCCGCTCGTTGTAAGTTGGGACGATGATGAGCGTTTTCGACATGGCGTCAGGGCGGAGAAAGTATTTCATAACGCCGCAAAAACAAGTTGGGATTTCGGAAGCCGCTGGTCTGAAGGAGGTGAAATAAAAAAGGACCGGAGTGATGGAAAACTTTCCATCACATCCGGTTTGGAGTTTATCTGATTTTTCAGTTTCGCGCCGAGAGACTGTTCGTGGCCACGAGCGGAATGTTGTTTTCCGTGGTGAGGATTTTACCGTCACTGGTGGTGAGGTATTGGAATCCACTGTTAGCGCTGACCGAGTTGACCGAAGAACTCAACGACGCGGTCGCAGTGGTTCGCGGGGTGGCGACACCACGTTCATTTTTGGTTTTGTAACCCATATCTACACCGCGCTTTGCCCGCCGCCGTCGTGGCCTTCGCCATCAAGGTCAATCAGGATGTCGCGCGGCTCGGCGCCTTTGCTTTCGCCGACGATGCCACGGTTCTCCAACTCGTCCATGATGCGCGCCGCGCGACCGTAGCCGAGTTTGAGGCGGCGTTGCAGCAGCGAGACGCTGGCCTTCTGTTCGCTGCGGATGACTTCGATGCACTGCTGGATAATTTCTTCGTCCTCGTCAATGCCGCTCTCGCCGCCGAAGGTGTTCACCGGTTTGGAAAGTTGTTTGTGGATTTCGGCTTCGTAACTCGGCTTGCCTTGCAACGCAATGAAGTCCACGCAGCTTTGGATTTCCTGGTCGGTAATCAACGCGCCTTGCACGCGAATCAATTTCGCGGAGCCGGGCGGGAGGTAAAGCATATCGCCTTTGCCGAGCAATTTGTCCGCGCCTTTGTTGTCGAGAATCGTGCGGGAATCTACGGCGGCGGCGACTTGGAACGCGATGCGCGCGGGAATGTTGGACTTGATGACGCCGGTGATGACATCCACGGACGGGCGTTGCGTGGCGACGATGCAATGGATGCCCGCCGCGCGCGCCATCTGCGTGATGCGCGCGATAGCCATCTCGACATCGGCCGGCGCGACCAACATGAGGTCGGCCAACTCGTCAATGATGACGACGATGTAGCTCAGCTTTTCGGGAATGACGATTTCCTCTTCGCGCGGGACAGCGATTTGTTCGTCTACTTCCACGGCAAAACCATCCGCGCCGGGTTCGACTTTTTCTTTTTTCGCGAGCAACGGCAACTCCGGTTCCTGCTGCGGCAACGGTTTGTTCTTCGGGCGCTCGTTGAAAGATTTGATGTTGCGCACGCCAACTTGGGCAAAAATTTTGTAGCGCTTCTCCATCTCCTGCACGACCCAGCGCAGCGCGAGGATGACTTTCTTGGGGTCGTTGACGACGGGCACGACGAGGTGCGGCAGGACGTTGTATTGCTGCAACTCGACGACTTTGGGATCAATCATCACGAAGCGCAGTTGATCCGGCGTGAAGCGGTAGAGCAGCGAAGCGATGATGGAATTGATGCAGACCGATTTGCCGGAGCCAGTCGAGCCGGCGATGAGCAAGTGCGGCATGTCGCCGAGGTCGGCGATGATGGGATGGCCGTAGACGTCCTTGCCGAGCGCGAGCGGGATGCGCGCCTTGGTGTTGCGCCATTCGTCGGATTCCAGCAGATCGCGCATGATAACTTTCGTCTTCACGGCGTTGGGGACTTCGACGCCGACGGAAGATTTTCCCGGCACGGGTGCGAGGATGTTGATGCGTTCGGCTTTGAGCGCGGCGGCGAGATTGTTGTTGAGGCTGAGAATTTTTTCCATCTTCACGCCGGGCGCGGGATGCAACTCGTAGCGCGTGATGGTCGGGCCTTTGGTGATGTCGCCGAGCGCGACTTCGATGTCGAACTGCGCGAGCGTCTGCTGCATGAGGCGCGCATTGGCCATGAGTTCTTCCTTGGACTCGGTGGCCTTGACGGTCATGTCCGGGTGCTGGAGAAAATCCATCGAGGGCAACTGATAATTCCCAATCATCGGCACGCTCGCAACGGTCACGGGCTTGGGCTTTTTGATTTGGTATTTTGGACGCGGCGGCGGCGTCAGGCCGGTGATGTTGATGACAGGTTCGGGCTTTTGTTCTACGTCAGTCTTGGACGGTTCGGTGGCGGAATCAGCGGCGAATTTTTCCGACTCGGCGACTTGCGCGGCGAGAGCGGGTTCGGGCGCACGACCGAGAATGTCCGCCGTCGTAGCCGCCGCGATTTCTTTGACGGGAATCACCTCGGCTTCGTCGAACATCGGCTCGCGGGACTTGCCGACTTCAGGCTGCTTGCCTTTTTCTGGCAACGTGGTCTTGCGAAAATTTCCGGCGGGCTTGGGCTGCGGGAACGAGAGGTCGCGCACTTGCGGTTCCGGCACGGGCTGCAAATCCGCGCCGAGTCCGCTGGGTGCTTTCTCTGGATCCAGCGCGGCAAGCGCGGCGGCAGTCGCAGGCTTGGCGGCCTGCTTCGCGGTTTGTTCTTCGAGTTTGCGTTTTTGTTTTTCGAGGTCGCGGGCTTGGCGGGCGAGCGCGATTTCGTCCGGGCCAGCGGCTTGATCGCCTTTGACCAACTGTCGGCGTTCCCACAGTGCGAGAATCCAATAGCCGAGTTGAAAATTCGTGAGTGTGAGCGCGCCGATGAGCATGAGCGTGAGAAAAACCACCGCTGCGCCGGTCACGCCGAGCAGATGAAAACCATATTCCACCGTCATGTAACCGAGCATTCCGCCGAGACTCGGCGCGCTGATGGCGTTGCGTGTGCGCGTGCAAAACGAAACGGTTTCGCGCAGATGCGGGTAGTCAATCAAGTAGAGCAAGCCCGCGCCGCCAAACAGCACGAGCGCTGACCAAATCGTCTGCGAACGCCAGCGTTCGCGCAGATGCGCGGTGGCGTCATCCAGTTTTTGCAACCCAAAAAACCGCAGCACACCCGGCAAGTGCGACGCGCCGAACAGAAACAAAAACACCGGCACAAGATACGCCGCGAGACCGAGCACGAAGAACGAAGCGTGGGCGAGTTGCGCGCCGACCGGGCCGATGAAATTCGTCGCGTGATGGTTCGCAGGCGCGACGACCGAGTCGAGGTCGTGCCGGTCGTAGGAGAGTTGCGCGACGAGCAGGATGAACGCGACGGCGAAGAGGACGATGCCGATGTAATCGTCGAACCCACGGTCGTTGGAGGAATAAGAATCAGTCTTTCTGGCCACGCGCAGAAGTTAGCAACCGCGCGCAGAAGTTCCAACGGGAATGTGCGGCGATGCAGATTAGTTTGGAATTGCCCGCCGCCGCCGGTGTAAGCTGCCGCCGAAATGTTGCACAAAAATCCTGCTAAAGAAATCGCGGCGAACCGCACGTCGTTCGCCATCGTCGCGTCCAGCTACAACGCGGAGTTTGTGGACGCCATGCTGCGCGCCTGTCGTGCGGAGTTGCGGCGCGCGGGTGCAACCGTGCAAGTCGTGCGCGTTCCCGGCGCGTATGAAATCCCCGTCGTCGCTGCCGAACTCGCGCGCCAGTCATGCCCCACGCCCCACGCCCCACGCTTCGCTGCCATCATCTGCTTGGGCGTGATTTTGCGCGGCGCGACCACCCACGCCGCGCACATCGGCGAAGCCGTCACGCACGCGCTCATGGATCTCCAAGTCGCCAGCGGTGTGCCGGTCGTGCATGAAGTCCTGTTGCTCGAAGACCGCGAGCAAGCGCGCGTGCGTTGTCAGGACAAACGCCACAATCGCGGCACGGAAGCCGCGCAGACCGCGCTCGAAATGGCGCGCGTCCTCGCCAACCTGCGCGCGGACGACAACGAGATTCCGTTTTGAATTTTTTACCACGGATGGCACGGATGACACAGATTTAGAATTTTCCCATCCGTGCCATCCGCAGTTCAACTCCCGCTCCGGGAAAAACACCTGACTCGCCTGTAACCTGTGGTAGTTTCTCGCGTCCCTCGTGGAGACTTCGCGCGCAGTGTCGTGTCCGCCGACGGTCAATTAATCGTGCAACCAAGTTTCAAAAAGTTTTTTCCGCTGCTCGCAGGCGCGGCGTTGTTCGCCGGAGTTTTTTCCGCGCGAGCGACTTCACCGCTGCCGTTTTACGAACCGTTCCCCAGCACTTACACCGAGGGCGAACGTCTCGGCGGCGCGACCACCGTCGGCGTGTGGAGCTACGGAAATTCCACTGGCGCGGACAGCGTGAGCAACACGGTTAACGCCGCGCTCAACTACTCTGGCTTGCTGACCACGGCGGGGAGTCGCGGCGCATTTTTCACCAGCAATTCGCCGAGTTCTGGGCGGGTGCGCGGCGCGGGTTTTACGCCGCAGACCCCGAGCGCGAGCAACCAAACTTTTTACGCCGCGTTTTTATTCAGCCTAGTCAGCGCCCCCACGGGCAACCGTTGCGTCGTCAGCCTCGACAGTTCGGTAGCATCCACGCCCAACGCCAGCGTCGGCTGTTGGGTTAATATTTCCAACCAACTGCTCATCGGCAAAACTTCCATGACCGCGCCCGCCGCGGCTGTGACCACGCCGCTCACCGCGAACACCACGCACCTCGTCGTGCTGAAATACAAATGGACTTCCGCCGCTGCCGGCGACGACGTCGTCTCGCTCTTTCTTGATCCCATTCCCGGCGACAACGAACCCGCCGCGCCCACGCTTTCGACTGCGAGCGGCAGCGACGCGGGTGTGCTGCAAAGTTTTTACTGCATTCAAGGCAGCGCGAGCGGCGTCTACAAAACCGGCTCGTTTCTCGTGGACGAAATCCGCGTTTCGACGAACTGGGCGGACGTGACGCCGTCCACCGTTTGCAACCCCGCGCTCATCACCACGAATCCCGTGGATCAAACGACGAGCGTGGGCAGCACGGCGAGTTTCAACGTGACCGCAAGCGGTTCCATTCCAACGTATCAATGGCAGTTGAGCCCGGACAACGGCGCAAGTTGGAACAATATTTTGACCGGCGGCAACGCGGCAAATTACACCACGCCCGTGCTGGGCGCGGGTGACAACGGCAGCAAATTTCGCTGCGTCGCCAACGTCACTTGCGGCGGCGGTTCGACGGCCACGTCGGGCGTCGCCACGCTGACGGTCGCCGATCCGAGCGGCAAATGGTTTCGCTCCGTCGCGAGCGGTAACTGGAATTCACCCGCGACCTGGGAGCAATCGCTCGATGGTGGCGCGTGGATTCCCGCGACCGTCGCGCCGTCGTCGCTCTCGTCCAACATCGTCGTGCGCGCGAGCCACACCGTGAGCGTCACCACGGCGGTGACAGCGGACGAACTCACGATTGAAACCAATGCCGAACTCGACGCGAACGGCGCGACGTTCACGCTCGCGGACGGCGCGGCGGCGATTGACTGCACCGTGAGCGGCACGTTGCGCGTGACCAGCACGGCGGGCAGCGCGCTCGTCACCGGCACAGCGGGATTGCAATTTAACAGCGGCGGGAAATTCCAGTGGAGCGGCAACACCGCGCCCGTCATTCCCACCGCAACGTGGAGCGACGGCTCGCTCTGTCTCATTGAGAATTCAGCAGCGGCGAACGTGAACTGCACCGGCGTGAGCGGACAAAGTTTTTACGACTTCACCGTGAATTTTCCCGCGCTCGGTTTCCGCACCCGCCTCGCCGTCACGGACACGAACACCGTCATTCGCCGGAATTTTTCCATCACCATTCCCGATGTGGCCAACGCGAGCGTGATGCTGCTCACGAACAACGGCGCGCTGCTCACCGTCGGCGGCGATTGCACCTTCGTCACCGGCGGCTCGTCCGTCACCACCAAAGTTTTGACGCGCGCGGCCAGCGGTGAAAATTCCACGCTCAAAGTCGGCGGCAACTTTTCCGTCACCGGCTATCTCGACGCCTTCAGCACGACCAACACCGGCGGCAGCACGATTGAATTCGCCGGCACGAACAGCCACACCCTCACGCTCGACCCCGCGCACCAAATCACTGGCAACGTGAACCACATCAGCTACCAAGCCGATAACTCCACCGCGCTCACCCTCGCCAGCGCCGTGCCGGGCTGCGCGAATTTCAGCGTCGGCACGAACGCGACGTTGAACTGCAGCACGAACAAAATCACCGGCGGCGCCGCGAGCGCGTTCACGTTGAATCCCGGCGCGATTATTTTCGGCAACGGCACGAACCAACTCACGGCGGGTTTCGGCACGATTAATTTTGGCGGCACAGTGAATCTCGGCGCATTGCCCGCGTTCGTGGGCGGCGAAACTTTTCTGCTGTTCGGCGGCACGACTTTCAGCGGCGCGCTCGCGCTCGTGCCGACCGCGCCGAGCGTTTCGCAAACGTGGGACACCAGCGCGTTGAACACTACCGGCACACTCGGCGTAAGCGGCGCCGCCGGACCGAGCGCGGGACACATTGACAGCGTGACCGTCAGCAGCGGCAACGTCGTGCTTACCATCAGTGGCGGCGCGGCGAACACGGCGTTCTCCGTCACCGCCACGAGCAACCTCACCGTGCCGCGCACCAACTGGCCGACCGTCGGCAGCGGCACGTTCAACGGCGGTGGCGCCGCGACCGTGACTAATCCGGCGTCCGGCAACCTCCAGTTTCACAGCCTCCGTGTGCCGTGACGGAAAAAGTTGAAAGCTGAAAATCAAAACGCCCGCCTTACATCAGGCGGGCGTTGGTTTTGAAACCGGGAGCGCGTCAGAACTGCGTCAGTTTTTCCAGCGTCGCCACGCGCGCTTCGATGGCGGCGAGCGTCGTCTTCGTCGTGCGGTTCACGCCGAAACCTTCGCAGCAGAACGACGCCGTGACGCTGCCATAAACCATCGCGCGACGGATGTTCGCGTCCACCGAGCCGCGCGCAGTGGCGAGATAACCCATCATGCCGCCGACGAACGAATCGCCCGCGCCGGTCGGGTCTACCACGAGGGGCAGCGGAAACGCCGGGCAGATGAAAACGCCTTTGGGACTGGAGAGAACCGCGCCGTGCGAACCTTTTTTGATGATGACGTATTTCGGGCCGAGCTTGTGGATTTTTTTTAGTGCCACAAAAATGTTATCTTCCTTCGTGAGCAACTCTGCCTCGCTGTCGTTCAGCACCAGCGCGTCCACGCGTTTGAGTAGCTTGAGCAAATCTGGCAGCGCGATATTAATCCACAAATCCATCGTGTCCGCGACGACGAACTTCGGCGCGCGCAACTGATCCAGCACCTGCGCCTGCAACGCGGGCGCGATGTTGGCGAGCAAAACAAACTTGGCGGCGCGATGTGCTTTCGGCAGCACGGGCGAAAAAGTTTCAATCACGCCCAGTTCGGTGGCGAGCGTGCGGCGGTGGTTCATGTTCACCTCGTATTCGCCGGACCAATGAAACGTTTTGCCGGGCAGAATCTGCAAGCCGGACAGCTCGATACCGTGCTTGCGGTAGAGCGAAATGTATTTCGGCGGAAAATCTTCACCCACGCCACCGACGAGTTGCACTGGTGAAAAAAAACTGGCCGCGACCGCCGCGTGGCTGGCCGAACCGCCGAGCAAACGCGGGTTCTCCGCGTTCGGAGTTTTGATGGAATCGAGTGCGGTGGTGCCGACGATGAGAACGCTCATGCAGTTTTTAGTTTTGAATTTTTAGTTGTGAGTTGGAAAACGCGCGCAAGGTAGGCGAATCGCCGAGCGGCGGCAAAAATAAAAGCAGGGCGTGTGTTTTTTAGCGCGCCGCCGGGAGTCAAAGCAGCCGGGACTGCGCGCTCGCCGTCGGTTTCAAGCCTAGCTTCTGGTAGCTCAACTCGGTGGCGACACGGCCTTGCGGGGTGCGATTGAGGTAGCCTTCCATGATGAGATACGGCTCGTAGACTTCTTCGATGGTGTCCGGCTCCTCACCGACGGCGACGGCGAGCGAATTCACGCCGACCGGCCCGCCGCCGAATTTCACGATGATGGCTTCGAGAATTCTTTTGTCCATTTCGTCCAAACCATTTTCGTCAATCTCCAGCATCGCGAGCGCTTTGTCGGCGACGTCTTTCGTGATGCGACCGTCATGGCGGACTTGCGCGTAGTCGCGGACGCGGCGGAGCAAATTATTCACGATGCGCGGAGTGCCGCGACTGCGCCGGGCGATTTCATGCGCGCCGGCGGGATCAATTTCTACGTTTAACAAATTTGCCGAGCGCAAAACAATTTTATCCAAGTCCGCCGCGCAATAATAATCCAGCCGTTCGCGCATCCCAAACCGCGTGAGCAATGGCGCACTCAACAACCCGCTGCGCGTCGTTGCGCCGATGAGCGTGAAGCGCGGCAGATTCAAACGCACACTGCGCGCGTTCGGCCCTTGGTCAATGATGATGTCCAACTTAAAATCTTCCATCGCGGGATACAGATATTCCTCGATGGTTTTTTGCAGCCGATGAATCTCGTCAATGAACAGCACGTCGCCCGCTTCTAAATTAGTGAGCAAGCCCGCGAGGTCGGCGGCTTTCTCGATGGTGGGGCCGCTGGTGGATTTGAGATTGCCGCCCATCGCTTTGGCGAGAATGTTGGCGATGGTGGTTTTGCCCAAGCCGGGCGGCCCGGACAGCAGTATATGGTCGAGCGATTCGCCGCGTTGCTGCGCGGCGGCGATGGCAATTTCGAGACGCTCCTTAACTTTCGGTTGGCCGGTGAAATCGGAAAATAGCGACGGGCGCAGCGTCATTTCGAGGACGGCATCCGGGTTGTTCAAAGTAGTGACGGGACGTTCTGGCATCGCGCGGATGATTGCGGAAAATAAATCGAAGGCAAAGCGGAAAGCAGAAAACGCCGCCCACCGGAATTCCCATTGAACTTTCCGCGCCGTCCTGTTTGAGTTGCGCCGTGAACCGCGCGCCTGCCAAACCCACCGCCGAGACTTTCTCCGCCAGCCAACGCGCCGCCCTCCTCACGCTCCTCACCGACGATGACCCCGCGATCTACCACGCCATTCGCGACAAAATTCTCGCCACCGGCGTCGCCGCCCGCGACTGGCTGCGCCCGCACACCTTGAGCAGCGACCCCGTCCTCCGCCGTCGCGCCCTCGAAATCCTCCATCACCTCGCGCAACGCGACGCCGATGATCGCTTCCTCGCCTTCTGCATCCGCCATCACGGTGAGGAACTCGATCTCGAACTCGGCGTCCTGCTGCTCACGCAAACGCAGTTTCCCGAAGCCAACCTCGACGCCTACCGCGCACTGCTCGACAGCCACGCCGCCGAACTCCGCGAACGCCTCGCGCCCAATTCCAAGCCCCGCCAAATCCTTGCCGTCATCAACCATTTCCTGTTCGCCGAACTTAACTTTCGCGGCGACGAGAAAAATTATTACGACCCCGACAACAGCTATTTCAACCGCGTCATGGACCGTCGCCTAGGCAATCCCATCAGCCTATGCCTCGTTTATCTTTTCCTCGCGCGGCGGCTCAAGCTGCCCATCGCCGGCATCGGTTTGCCCGGCCATTTTCTCGCGCGCTACCAGAATTCTTCCGATGAAATTTACATTGATGCGTTCTACCAAGGAAAATTTCTGACGAAGAACGACTGCATCCACCATCTCGTGCGCGGCAACTTCCCGATTGACGAACGCAACTTCGCGCCCGCCACACCGCGCCGCATCCTCACCCGCATCTGCGCCAACCTGCACCAGAGCTACGCGCGCATGGAACTGCGCGACGAAACCCATCGCTTCGAGCGTTATCTCTTCGCGCTGGCGAATTAGCCGCCAGATTTTTGGCCGGTCAAATTGGGGCTGTTGACACTCGCGTTTTCATTGCTACTCTCTCGCGCTCCGTCGTCTGGGACGACGGGCTGATTTTAATTATGAAACGCCAATATCAACCGTCCAAAATCCGCCGCAAACGTCAGCACGGATTCTTGAACCGCAATTCTTCCAAGAGCGGCAAGGCCACCCTCGCCAACCGCCGTCGCGTGGGTCGCAAACGCCTCACGCCCGTTTGATTCTCACCCCTACGGCCATGGCCGCTACGCCCCAGCGCCTGACGTTCGCGCGCGCGCAACGCCTGAAGCAGTCCGGCGAATTCGCGCGGGTGCGCGCCCAAGGTCAGCGGCTCGTCCACGGCTGTCTCATCGCGAACTGGCAAACTCTCGCGGCGGGTTCCACTCCTCGGCTCGGCGTCGTCACTAGCGGAAAAATCGGCAATGCCGTCATCCGCAACCGCGCGCGGCGGCTGCTCCGCGAAACGTTCCGCCTGCACCAGCACGAATTCAAAACACCCGTAGATCTCGTGCTCATCGCTCGCAACAGCATCGCTGGGCGCGCGCTCGCGGCGGTGGAAAAAGATTTTCTCGCCGTCGCGCATAAGGCCGGACTGTTCGCGTGAATCCGCTCACCGCCATTTTGATTTTGCTCGTCCGTGTTTATCGCGCGGTGATTTCGCCCGCGCAGATTTTTCTGTTCGGCGCGGGCACGGGCTGTCGGTTTGAACCGAGTTGCTCGGCCTACGCGGTGACGGCGTTGCAGACGCACGGCGCAGCGCACGGCAGTTGGCTGGCGGCCAAAAGAATTTGCCGCTGCCACCCGTGGGGCGGCGGCGGTCACGACCCCGTGCCGTCGGCGAATTTGAAATTTGAAATTTCAGATTTGAAATCAGCAGCCCCGCCCGCACGGCTTACTTTTACAAAACTCGATTCACTTTCTCATGGATAAAAAATCTGTCGCCATCCTCGCCGTCTGCGGCCTGCTCCTCGTCGTCGGCAATCAAGTCATCAACAAGCTTGTGCCGCCTGCGCCGAAGCCAGTCGCGGTCGCCCACGCCGTTTCAACCAACCAAGCCACGTTGTCCGCCGCTACGCCAGTCCCGAACGCCGCCGCTCCTGCGTCGGCTTCCAATCTCGCCACAACCGCCAGCGCCTCCGTCGCCACGCCCGCTGTGCCGCGTGTTGCGTTCGACACCAATGCCCCGGAGCAAACCCTCACGCTCGCGACCGCCGATGCCCGCTACGTTTTCACCTCGCGCGGCGGCGGCATCAAGTCCGTGGAACTGCTGCGCTATCCACAGTCCGTTTCTGCGCTGCGGAAAAAGAAAACTGACCATGCCGACCCCGTGGTGCTGAACGAATCCGCCAACCTCCCGCTCGGCGCGTGGGCAGATTCGAGCGATGGCATTTTCACGCTCACGCCCTTTGCTGGCGGTGTGCGCGCGGAAAAAGTTTCGCCCGACGGCGTGCGCGTAGTGAAGGAATTTTCCCCCGGCAGCAACTACGTCATCGCCGTCAACGTGCGTTTGGAAAACACCGCCGCCGCAGCTCGCGCGTTGCCCGCGCGCGAACTCGTCGTCGGCACGACCGTGCCACTCGGCGCGCGCGACAACGGTCAGCTCATTGCCATGATGTGGCAGGGCGCAGAAAAACTCGACGAGACGGCGAACGCCATGTGGTTCGCCAACCGTTCGCTCATGAGTTGTGTGTCTGGCGCGAAACCGCCGCGCACCGAATATCGCGGCGGCACGAACGACGTCGCGTGGGCGGCGACACGCAACCAGTTCTTCGCCTTCGCGGCGATTCCCGAAAAACCCGTCGCGGAATTTGTCACGCGCTCCATCGCGTTGCCTGCGTTCGCCGACGCGCCCGCCAACGCCCCCGCGCCGCTCGGCTACGAATCCGCGCTCGTCTATCCCGCGCTCACGCTCGCGCCCGGCCAAGTCGTCACAAACCAACTCTCGCTTTACGCTGGCCCGAAAGAATATCGCACCCTCGCCGCCGTCGCCGACCAATTCAAAAACAACGTGGATCTCGTTATGGGTTACGGCGGCTTCTTCGGCGGCTTCGCGCGGGTGCTGCTGCTCGCGATGAACTGGCTGCACGATTTCGCGCGCTTGCCCTACGGCTGGGCCATCATCGCCATCACCGTGATTTTGAAAACGCTGTTCTGGCCGCTCACCGCCGCCAGCACCCGCTCAATGAAACGGATGCAGCAATTCCAGCCACAGATGAACGCCATCAAGGACAAATACAAAGACGACCCGGCCAAGATGAACAAGAAGACGATGGAGTTCATGAAGGAAAATAAAATTAATCCCGTCGGCGGTTGCCTGCCGATGCTGATTCAGATTCCCATTTTCATCGGCTTCTATCGCATGATTCAAAGTGCCATCGAACTGCGTGGCGCGCCGTTCCTCTGGATTGGCGATCTCGCGCAGCCCGACACACTCTTTGTGATTTCCGGCATGAGCTGGTTCCCGTTCTTCGGCGTCCCCGGCGTCGGCCTGCCCATCAATTTGCTCCCGCTCATCATGGGTGCGACGCAAATTTGGCAAATCAGTCTCACCCCGCCGTCGCCCGGCATGGATCCCGGCCAGCAAAAAATGATGCGCTGGATGCCGCTCATGTTCCTCGGCATCCTCTACAATTTCTCCGCCGGCTTGACCCTTTACTGGACCGCGCAAAACCTGCTATCCATCCTGCAAACAAAGTTGACGCGCACCAATGAGCCAGTCACCACCGTCACCGTCGCGCCCGCTAAAAAATAATTTTCGCGCGCCATCAGCGAACTCAAAATTCAAAACTAAACCCTCAAAACTATTTTCGCTTCCATGCCCGCCCAACCCAAAGCCACGCTCGAAAAGATTTTGTCCCTGCTCGCCATTCCCGCCGCCGTCGTCGAACACCAACGCCCCGACGGCCTGCTGCTCGACGTGCAGACCGAGGACTCTGGTCGCCTCATCGGCCGCCAAGGCCAGACACTTTCCGACCTGCAATACCTCGTCAACCGCCTCATCTTCCAGCAAGACCGCACCGCGCCCAAAGTCAGCGTGGACATCGCCGGTTACCGCACTTCCTCGCACGACGCGTTGATTCAAAAAGCCAAAGACGCCGCCGAAAAAGTCCGCCGCTGGGGCGACATTGTGGAACTCGAACCGATGAATTCCAACGACCGTCGCATCGTCCACGCGACCTTGCGCGACGACCCGAATGTTGAAACCCAAAGCGTCGAAGTAGACGGCACTGACCGCAAAGCCATTTTGCTGCGGCCTAAAAAATAAGCCGCGCGCGGCAATAGTCATGAACCGCGAGCGACTGGACCAATTCTGCGAACGCACCTTGCTCGCGCTTACGCTTGCCGTCCTCGTATTCGCCCCGCTCGCCATGGGTGCGGCGCGCGCGCAGGAATTTCTCGCCGTCCAATCTCTCACCCTCACCGCCGCCGCACTCTGGCTCGCGCGCCTCTGGCTCCAGCCGCAACCGCGACTCCTCTGGCCACCCGCCTGCTGGGGCGTGCTCGCCTTCACCGCCTACGCCGTCACCAGATATTTCTTCGCCGACCTCGAATACCTCGCGCGCCAGGAACTCGCCCGTGTCGTCTGCTACGCCGTGATTTTTTCCGTCGTGCTGCAAAATCTCCATCGGCAAGAATCGGTGAAAATTATCTCGTTCACGCTCATCGGCGTCGCATTTCTCATCGCCGGTTACGCGCTCGCGCAATTCTGCACCGGCAATTTTCACGTCTGGAAATATGACGGCCTCTATCCCGGTCGCGCCACCGGAACCTACGTTTGCCCCAATCACCTAGCGGGTTTGCTCGAACTCACGCTGCCGCTCGCCCTCGCGTGGGCGCTCGTGAGCCGCGCGAAACTCTGGTTGAAAATCCTACTCGGCTACGCGGCGCTCGTCATGGCCGGCGCGCTCGTCACCACACTTTCGCGCGGCGGCTGGCTCGCGGCGGGCTTGTCGCTCGTGGCGTTCACCGCCGCGCTTGTGCTGCGACGCAGCGTGCGCTGGCGCGCGTTGCTCGCGCTCGTCGGTCTGCTCGTCGTCGCCGGATTCCTCGCCGCGCGCAACCCGACCGTGCAATTTCGTTTCCAAAGAATTTTCGGCGACCAAGCCGTGGGCGAGCAAGTCGAGGAAGTCCGCTTTCAATTCTGGAAACCCGCGCTCGAAATCTGGCAGGAAAATTTCTGGTGCGGTGCTGGGCCAGACGCGTTCACCCAACACTTCCCCGCGCATCGTCCCGCCGCCGTGCAACTCCGCCCCACGCGCGCCCACAACGACTACCTCAACACCCTCGCCGACTGGGGCGTCGTCGGCCTCGCGCTCGTGCTGGCGACCGTTGGCTGCGTGGCGACGGGCGTGGCGCGGACATGGACGTTCGCGCGTGGGAACCGCCGCGACCTCGGCGACAATCGCAGCGACAAATTCGCGTTGCTGCTCGGCGCGGCCACCGCGCTGCTCGCATTGCTGCTGCACTCCGCGCTGGATTTCAATATGCACATTCCAGCGAACGCCCTCATCGCCGTCACGCTGCTCGCGCTGCTGACGGCGCAACTGCGGTTTGCCACGGAAAAATTCTGGGCGCGCGCCGCGACCTTCCCGCGCCTCGCACTCACGCTGGCGTTGCTCGCGGCCATCATTTTTCTCGGCGTGCAAGGTCTGCGGCGAACGCGCGAACTGTGCGCAGAAGAAAAAGTTCTCGCCTGCCCGCTCGGTTCGCTGGAACAAATTGCCGCGCTGGAAAAACAGTTTGCCGTCGAGCCGAAAAATTTTGCCACCGCTTACGCGCTCGGCGACGCCTTCCGCCTGCGCAGCATGGATGGCAATCGCAATTACGCCGCGCTCGGCACGAACGCGCTCGTGTGGCTCAACCGCAGCCGCGCGCTCAACCCCTACGACGCGCTCACTTGCGTGCGGCTCGGTATGACGCTCGATTGGCTGGGGCGTTTGGACGAAGGCGGCGCGGCGTTCGCGCGCGCCGAGACGCTGGATCCGAACGGCAACTTCACCGTCGCGCATCTCGGCTGGCATCAGGTGCAACTCGGCGATTGGGCTGCCGCGCGCGCGTGCTTCGAGCGTTCCGTTTATTGCTGGTATCAGGACAATCCCACCGCGATGACCTACCTCCCGCTCGCCAACCGCCGCCTGCAAGAAGCCACCGCGCCGAAAAATTAAACCGCAGATTTACGCAGACGAACGCAGATAAAATTTTGCAGTGCCGTTCGGTTGGCAGCAGACGGCGCGCACGGAGTGACGCACCCTACCTAGTCTCAAGGTCTATCGTCTATGGTCTTTCTTTCCCAAAACTCACCGCGTCAAAGTGAATTCCTGTTCTCCGTGTGCTTTGGTGGCGTCCACGAAGATGCGGTATTTGACTCCGGCTACGAGCGGTGGCGGTGGCATACCCGGCACGAAGGGTTGCAGCCCGACGATGTCCGCGCCATAGACGAAACCGCTCGTCGGCGAAGATTTTCCCGCCAGTCGCCAGAGCGCGGGTGACTTCGGGTCGGCGGCGAACTTCGCGGCGTCCACCACGCGCACCGACGTGAGTTCAAAGTTGCGACCCAGCGCGAACGTGAGACTCCAGTTAACTTTTTCTACTTCGCCATCCGCGCCGCGCCGCGTCCGTGGCACGACGTAAGGGCGCGCGGAAAACCCGATGGGGATAATCTGCGGTTTGCCCCAATCCGTGAACCACACGACATAAGCGGTTGCCAGCGCGAGCACGAGGCCGACGAGAAAAATTTCTTTGCGGGAGATTTCCATGGCGAGAGCGTGGGGGAAAAGCGGAAAGTTGAAAGTTGAAAGTTGAAAGTTTAAACGAGACCGCGCGGCCGTCCTCATTTCAGCTTTCAGTTTTTTTTGAAAATTCCTTGTAACTATTCGCACGTCCCGGTGTCATCCTTTCCATGCCTTTCCGCCGCGCCTTCACACTCATCGAATTGCTCGTCGTCATTGCCATCATCGCGATTCTGGCCGGGATGCTATTGCCGGCCATCAGCAAATCCAAAGGCGCGGCCACGAAAATTTCCTGCCTCAACAACGAGCGTCAGATCAACCTTGCGCTCAAAATGTATGCCGACGACAACGACGGCTTTTTCCCGCCGCGCCCCAACACCAACCTCTGGCCCAATCGCCTGCAACACTACTACCGCGATCTGCGCCTGCTGCTTTGCCCAAACGACAATCCTAACGCTGCCTCGTGGGGCAAAGACAATCCCGCCGACGCCGCGCATCGCAGCTATCTCATCAACGGTTGGAACGATGTCTACCGCGCCAACCTCAACGACACCCAGATGCAGGATTTCATGAACGGCCAATATCCCGACGGCATCAAGGAAAGCGTCATCACGTTGCCGACTGAGACCGTGACGTTCGGCGAAAAGAAAGCCACCTCGACCCATTACCACATGGACTTGCTCGAACTTGAACCCGGCGGCGCGGTGGGCAACGATTTGTTTGAACTGGATCGCAGCCGCCACAGCGGCAACGCGCAGGAAAATTCCGGCGGCGGCGGCGCGAACTACGCCTTGGCCGACGGCAGCGTGCGCTTCATCAAATTCGGCAGCATCCTCTGGCCGCTCAATCTCTGGGGCGTCACCGCGGCTGGCCGCACCAACTTCGCGGTGAAACCGTAATTGTTCGTCCGCGATGGGGAAAAGACTATGGGACGATGGACTATGAGACTTGGTAGAATCTGTCACTCTGTCCGCTACCGCCGTTCGTTATGCGTCGGTTGGGAATATTTTTCGGCGGCTAACGCGGCGGCGCGGGCGAGGAATGTGGGCGAGGGCAAAAAAATTTTGGTCGCACCCGCAGCGACGGCGAACGCGGCTTCAAAAACTTCGCGCGCCAAACCGAGCGGCGGCGGTTGCACAGAGCCTTGGATGAGCAGCCCTGTTTGGGTGCGCCGCTGCGCCGCGCCCGCAATTTTTTTGCCGTGCCAGAGCAAATCGTATTTCTCGTGACCGACGAAGCATTGGCCGGGCAAAGTTTTTTGACAGCACACCGCGAGTTCTGTCGTCACGCCAAGCTGTGCGAACGCGACACGAATCAATTCATGGATGCCGCGATAACTTTCCTCTGCGCGCAGCGCGAACCACGCGTGACCGGCGGGGAACACCGCGCTATAAGTCCAGTCTGCGGTGTGCAACACAAGGCCGCCGCCGGTGGGACGACGAATGAGCGGGCGCAAGGTCGTGAGTTGTGCCAGCGCAGAAAATTTCTGGGAGTAGCCGAACGTGGCGGCGGGTTGCGTCCAGCCGTAGCACCGCAGCACGGGTTGCGCGGCGAGTTCGAGCAAGGCTTCGTCGAGCGCCATGTTGAACGCGGCGTCACCGAGACCGGAGTGGAGCAGAAGGCAAGCGGGGTTCACGCGGTTAAAAATTCACGGGCTGGGAACGGCTGTCTACTTGCCGCATCGCGTTTTGAATCCGGTCGTAGTCCGGCCCTTCGCCGGGATCCACATCCTGGCCAAAGTAGTAGAAAAGTTTCGGCACTTTCCATTTCCACCGTTCGACATGGCCATCGGCGAAGGACAAGTTGGCGCCTTGCTCGTGGCGGTTGGCGGGCAAATCCCACCAACCATCCGGCCAAACGGAATTGCGCGGCGGATTGCCAAACTGGCCGTCGTAAATCGTATCCTCGTGTTCGTCTATGAACACAAACGCACCGGACGGCTTGGGAATCTGTTGCGTTTTTTTCCACGCGGGCAGGTAGTGATACAACAACCAGTCGTATTCAGGATAGCCGTTCATGGATTGGCTCATGTTGTAACTGCGCCAGCGCAAATCGGGCAGCAGCACTCCATTGGTATCCTCCAGCCGCGAGTAATCAGACGGGCAATGGTAGATGGCGAGCGAGGTGTTGTAAGGATACAGCAGCCCGTTGGAAATGGTGTGCGGCACGAGTTGTTTGCGCGCATCGGAATCCAAGCACCACGAAATGCCTTTGGTGAAGGAGTTGAAGGTAGAATTAGTGCCGGGCGTGAACGTGGCCACGGAATTGTTCGGCACTGCGTGGTCGTCAAAGTCCACGGTGTAAAGCTGCCAGCAGAGTTGGATTTGTTTGAGGTTGCTCTGGCACTGAATATTTTTTGCGCGGACTTTGGCCTTGGACAACGCGGGCAACAGCA
>JBJOPC010000211.1:0-2782 GCA_046050965.1 Verrucomicrobiota bacterium
AAAAGTCATCGCGCAGATTATCGAGCACGAGGAGAACGCGCGGCAGACGTTGCTCGAGAAAAAATCGAAGGTCGTTTACAACCACATCGGCCGTGCGTACGGAATTTTGGCGAACGCGCACAGCGTGTCGTCCAAGGAAGCCATGAACCTGCTCTCGCTCATGCGGCTGGGCGTGGACATGGAATTGTTCCCCGGCGCGGACCGCTCGCTCACGGATGAATTATTTCTGAACACGCAGCCCGCGCACTTGCAGAAGAGTCAGTCTGAAAAACTCACACCCGAAGAGCGCGATCTGCTGCGCGCCGACATGGTGCGCGAACGGCTCAAGACCGTCGGACGACCCGTCGTCCACCCGCCGTCGCCGGGCGGCGCGAACTAGGCCTTCAGCTTCCTCTCCAGAATCTCGCCGACGAGCGCGGGGTTGGCTTTGCCTTTGGAGAGCTTCATCACCTGGCCCTTGAGCGAATTGAGCGCGGCGACTTTGCCGGCCTTGTAATCGGCCACGGGCGCGGGATTCGCGGCGATGGCTTCGTCGCAGAATTTTTCAATCGCGCCGGTGTCGCTGACCTGCGCGAGACCCTTTTCCTGCACGATGACGGCGGGAGATTTTCCGCTCGCAAACATTTCCGCGAACACCTGCTGCGCGGCGGAACTGCTGATGGTTTTGGAATCTACTAAATCAACAAGTGCTCGCATATCCTCTGGCTTGAACAAGAGGTAATCAATCATCTTGAACGTCGTATCTTTTTGCTCGGCGGTTTCAAACTCATCCGGCATTACAGATTTGGCACGCTCAGCGAGTTTTGCAGATAGATTGTTGATTGTCCAATTTGCTAGGGCTTTAGGATTCTTGTGTCCCTTCGCGAGACCCTCAAAATAATTTCCCAGCTCCACGTTGCTCTTGAACACTTCCGCGTCGCCGGCGGGCAGTTGGTAATCGCGGATGAAGCGTTGCTTGCGTGCGATGGGCAACTCGACGACTTGCGCGCGAACTTCGGCGAGCCACGCGTCGGTCGGCGCGAGCGGCATCATGTCGGGTTCTGGAAAATAGCGGTAGTCGTGCGCGTTTTCCTTCGTCCGCATTTCTTCCGTGATGCCCGCGACGTCATCCCAGCGGCGCGTGGATTGGACGAGCTTGCCGCCAGTTTTCAGCACATCAATCTGGCGTTGGATTTCGTATTCCGCCGCGCGCCGCACGCCGGAAAATGAATTCATGTTTTTGATCTCAATCTTCGCGCCGAGTTCTTTCGTGCCGACGGGTCGCACGGAAATGTTCACGTCGCAGCGCACCATGCCTTTTTCCATGTCGCAATCGCTCACGCCGCCTTGGTGCAAAATTTCCGTGAGCGCGTTCAGATACGCGTGCGCCATGTCCGCGCCGGTGATGTCCGGTTCGGAAACGATTTCCAGCAGCGGCACGCCAGCGCGGTTGAAATCCACGCCGCTGGTGCGGTCAAAATGCGTGAGCTTGCCGACGTCTTCCTCCAAATGCGCGCGGGTGATGCGGACTTTGCCCATGCCGCCCACCGAGCCGAGTCCGTTGAATTCAAAATCCACAAAGCCGTTCGCCGTGCTCGGCTTGTCGTATTGCGTGAGCTGGTAATTCTTGGAGGCGTCCGGGTAGAAATAATTTTTTCGGTCGAACTTCGCGTAGCGCGGAATCTCGCAGTTGAGCAGGTAGCCGGTGAGGACGGTCTTGCGCAGCGCCTCCTCGTTCGGGACGGGCAACACGCCGGGCATGCCGAGGCAGACGGGGCAGACATTGGTGTTCGGCTCGCTCCCGTATTGGTTCGCGCAACCGCACCACATCTTGGATTTCGTTTTGAGCTGGACGTGGGTTTCCAGACCGATGACGGCTTCGTATTCCATGCGCGGAGATTTAGCCACAGCCTGCCGCGCCGAAGCAAGCAGCGAAGGCGGGATGCACACGGATTCACACAGATTTTCAACTCAAGGAACAGACAGCCGGAAGCCGCGCGCGGGAGAATTGGTCGCGCGCGACTCGCTGAACTGGAACACGCCATTCGTGAAGCTGGCGGAACTCACCGGCGTCCAGTTCGAGAACGCGAGCGCGACGTTCGTCGCGGCGAAGATGCGGTAAGCTTGCGCGGTCGGGCCAGTGCCGCTGATGGTGAAAATATTTCCTGCGAGCGCGGCGTTCGTGATGACGGGCGACGGCAGCACGGTGGACTCGACCAGCACGGGAAAGTTGGTGCTGCCCGTGAGCGTGAGCGAGCCGGCGACGGGCGTGTTCGTGACGACGGTGAACGTGGCGGCCTCGCCATCGCTGGAAATTGTGGCTGGAACGACGGTCGTCACGCGATAGGAATTCGTGGCGAGGTTCGTGAGCGTGTAGTTCAGGTTCGTGCCGCTCCACGCGACGAAGCGGCGCGTGCCGTCGGCCCAATCGAAGCGCACCGCCCACTGGCCGTCGCCGCCGCTGGCGTTATTCGTCGTCACGTTGCCGAGCGCGAGCTGCGTGGCGGTCGCGAAGTTTTCGAGGTTCGCGCAGAGCAGTTTGAAACTGTGCCAGGATTTTTTCTTCGCGCCCGGCGGTGAGTTGGTAGCGGAAGTGAGCAAGCCTTGGTTTGCAAAATTTCCGCTCGGCGAAGAATACAGCGAGTGCCAGCACCACGCAGTCGCGCCCTTGCCAAACAACACGCACGACCGCCGCCACACGTCCGCCGCCTGCTGATCCTCGGACGCGTAAGGCACGACGGTCTGCGGATTGCCTGCCACGCTCGCGCTGCTGCACTCGGAGATCCAGATGGGCATATTCGTG
>JBJOPC010000212.1:0-5122 GCA_046050965.1 Verrucomicrobiota bacterium
GGGCGATTTCGACTTAAAAAAGGAGAGGGTGCAACAATCATGCACCTCGTATTGATTCGGGATTACAAATAAAAATTTCCGCTTCACAGCGGATGAAAGTAATTTTCAAAGAAAATTTAACCCGTCCGTCGGTGAACTCGTTTTCGCGTGAGCGATGAGGGAGGTTTTTGGCGAGCGCGGCATTCCACTATGCAACAGGCCGCGCGAGCCATAAAACCGACCGAAGTCGGGGATGCCGCAGGGCGGCTAAACACCGACAAAACCACTGTGAACACACGGCGATTTTAATTCAGAACCCCTCCCCATGTGGGGAAGGGTGTGGGGATACCCTAAAACGAAGTTGGACGAGGACTATTGACCTTGAAAAAAAGTTCGAGCAGCGTTATACAAACACTCCAATGTTGCCGCTGCCGCACCACCTCCGCGAGGAACACCGCCGCCGCATTGCCCACGTTCAACGAATCAATCGCGTTCGCCATCGGAATACTCACCGCCTCGTCGCACGCCGCCAACACTTCCGGCGAAAGCCCATCGCCCTCGCTGCCCAGCACCACGCAGACGTCGCCCGTGAAATCCGCCTGCCACAAAGTCTTTCCTTCCGGCGACGGATGCGCCGCCACACACCGCACCCCCGCCGCCCGCAACGCGCCCAACGTTTCCACCAGCGTGATCACCTTCGCATCGCGCCGCTCCTGTTTGCGCCCCAGCTCCACCACCGGCATCTTGAACACCGCGCCCATCGAGTTCCGCACCGACCGCCGCACATACGGACTGCTGCACGTTTCCCCCGCGATGAGTGCCTGCACCCCGAGCGCCGCGCAATTCCGCAACAACACGCCAACGTTCTCCGCGTTGCCCAACCCATCCATCGCCGCAAAAAATCTTGGCCGTGAATGTTTATCCGCCGTCGCCGCCAGAATTTCCGCCAGCGAAGTCGGCGCGGGAATTTTGCCGATAGCCAACACCCCCTGATAAATCTCGAACCCCACCAGCTCGCGCAGAATTTTCTTCGGACAAACGTAGAGCGCGATGTCCGCCTCCGGTCGCGCGCGCGCCAGCGTTTCAAACTCCGTCAACCGTTCCGGCGGCACGAGCAGCGACACCACCGCGAACCGGCTTGCCAACAAATCCAGCACCACCTTGTCGCCCTCCGTCACGAACAGGCCGAGCAACTCATGCTCCGCCGACCGCTTGAGCGTCCGATACGGCGCCAGCTCCGGCAGGTCGAGCGACGCGATGTGGTGGATGTGAACCATCGGCGAGAGGGTAGCGGGAAGCAAAAAACAGAAAACGTTTTTCCCGCAGGCAAAACTTTGAGCCATGGCAGATAACGACCGTGGCTCCACCCGCTCCGAACGACACCGGACACCGTTTTCTGAAATCCGCTAGCCGTCCCCGCGTCGCCGCTGGTCGTTTTACCAAATCCGCTACCAGTCCCCACGCCGCCGGAAGGTGTTTTACAAAATCTTGGAGGCGTTGCCACGCCACCGGAGCCTGTTTTACCAAATCCGGAACCAGTTTTACGTCCGCCGGGAGGCGTTTTATGAAATCCTAGAGCGGTTTTACGGAATTCTGAGGCCGTTCCCGCGACACCGCTGTCAGTTTCCCGACCATTTCTACGAGTTTCCCAAGTTCCGCGACCAGTTTCCCGAATCTTTCTGTCAGTTTCCCGAATTCCGCAGCCGGTTTCCCGAATCTTTTAGCGGGTTTCCCGGACATTTTTACCCGTCTCCCTGCCGCTTTTGGGCGTTTTCTCTCAATTTTAGCCGTTTTCCCCGCCCACACCCCCGACCCCCGCCCCCGCCGCCGTGGTAAAATGGTAGGGCAGACCTGCCGGTCTGCCCCGGACGACCCAAGAGCGGCGCTGCCGCGCCGCCCTACCACAAGCCCGTAGGGCTGGCATCTTTGTAGGACAGCCGAGGCGCGGCACGGAGGTGATTTCGTGGCCGGGGAGAAACCGTTCCAATCGCCAATCCAGATTTTCGTCCAGCAGGATTCTCACGTCAGGCGTGGGTGAGGACTTCCGTTTCCATTTCCTTGAGCACGGCGAGGACTTGCGAACGCTTTACGCTAGGAAAGCCTTCGAGAAAAACGGCGGTGGAATCGCCCGCCTTGAGGTGGTCGAACAAGCTTTGCACCGGCACGCGTGTGCCTTTGAACACCAACGTGCCGCCGAGGATTTCTGGGTCGGAATGGTAAACGCGTTCTTTGCTCATGGTGCGACAATAAGCCGTTCTATTTTTTTTCGGCAAGCGCAGTTCACAAACTCACCGTCGCACACGGCGTGTCTTGCGACGTGACTTCCACGGTGACGTGCGTGGCGGAGATTTTCTCAAGTTGCTTCGCCATCACGCGCGCGGCGAGGTCGGGCTTGTTGCATTCGCGGCTTAAGTGCGCGAGGTAGAGTCGGCGCAGGTCGGCGGACATGATGGTCTCGGCAGCTTCGGCGGCGGCTTCGTTGGAGAGATGGCCGTGACGGCCAAGGATGCGTTGCTTCAAACTCCACGGGCGACGCGGGCAATCTTGCAGCATCTTCACGTCGTGGTTGGATTCCAGCACGAGCACATGCGCGGGGCGCACACGGTCGAGCGCGAGTTTGGTGGCGTGGCCGAGGTCGGTGAGGAACCCGACGTTGCCGCGCGGGGTGCGGAGCAAGTAACCCACGGGGTCGGCGGCGTCGTGCGGGATGCTGAAAGTTTCCACGGTCACATCGCCGAGTTCAAAGCTCGCGCCGGTCTGGAATAATCGCCAATCGAGTTTCGCCGCGCCGTCGCCAGTGGCTTCGAGGCCGGTGAGGAGCGGTTTGCTTTTGCTCGCGCTGCGTTGTTTGTAATCGGAAATGATTTCCACCTGCGTGGCGCGATTACAGAAGACGGGAATTTTTAATTTGTCCGCCAACCCGACGAGGCCGACGACGTGGTCAATGTGTTCGTGCGTAATAATTATTCCCGTGAGGTTTTCCGGCACACGTCCAATGCTGGCGAGGCGGGTGCGGATTTGGCGCGGCGAGAACCCGGCGTCAATCAGGATGCGCGCTTCGGGCGTCTCGAGGTAGGCGCAATTGCCCGCCGAGCCGCTGCCGAGAATGGTGAGGGACACAGACACGACGAGACGTTAGGGCGCGGAAGAAAATGCGGCAAACTTTTTTGCGGTGCGTCCTGTTTTGGAGTGCGCGGGCATGACCGCGCTTTGGAACTGGGAGACATGTCTCCCAGTCGGAAGGCGGCGACGTGGCGCCGCACTCCAAAGCAAGACAGCACCAACCCAGACTTGAGCTTTGCACCGTGGCGTGGGACTGTGTGCGTGTTCACCTGTGAAGATTTCGCTGCGTTTCATTGGCTCATCGTTGGCCGTGTGGCTGGGGCTGCAAAGTTCCTTCGCCGCCTCGCTGCTGCCGTTCACCGAGCATTTCAATTACGCCGCCGGAAATCTCGGCAGCGTGGGCAGCGGCGGGTCGCCCGCGTGGGCGGGGTCGAGCACGGCCAACGTCGTCGTCAGCGGCAACGTGGACGGCGCGGCGTTCGGTTTGCCCGCTTCCACCGGCAGCAAAAATGTCTGGACCACTTCCACGAGCAGTTCCACCTACGCGCTCTTCGCCACCGCGTCCGGCGACATTCCGAACACCGCTGGCACGACCGTTTATTTCTCCTGCCTCCTCAAAGTCACCGACGCCACCAGCGTCAGCACGGCGGGCGAAAATGTTCTGGCCGTGCTATTGCAGAACAGCGGCTCGACCAAATTCGCGGAACTCTGGCTGAAGAATGTTTCCGGCGCAGTGCAAGTCGGCATTGCGAAGTCAGGCAGTCCGCCCGTTTATGCCACGTCCGGCGCGGGCGCAAACATTGCCAACACAACAAATCTCCTCGTCATTAGTTACGCCTACGTCGCGGGTGCGAGCAACGACCTCGTGAACCTCTGGGTCAATCCCGCGACCGGCGGCAGCGAATCCGCGGCGAGCATTTCCACCACCGGCAGCATCGCCGACAACACCAGTGCGACCGGCATGGGGCGACTCTATTTTTTCGGCGGCGTCGCGGCGGACGTGGACTCGGTGCGGATGGGTTTGAACTGGAGCGATGTCACGCCGTCTAGTGGTGGTGCGAGCGCGCCGAACATCACGACGCAACCAACCGCGCAATCCGTCGGCGTGAATCAGTCCGCGAATTTTTCCGTGACCGCGAGCGGAACTGCGCCACTCGGCTACCAATGGTTCTTCAACACCAACACCGCCCTCGCCAGCACGAGCAACACGCTCGCGCTCGCCAACGTCCAACGCACAAACGCGGGGAATTATTATGTCGTCGTCAGCAACGCCAGCGGTTCGGTCACGAGCAGCTACGTCACACTCACGGTCACGAACGCTGCGCCCGTGGCGAACACCGATTCATTTTCCCGCCTGCGCTATTTGCCGCTGACGATGCTTAAAGCTGACTTGCTCGCCAACGACACCGACCCTGATGGCGACACGCTCACGCTCGCCAGCGTGAACTTGACGACGACCAACGGCATCGCGCTCATCACGAACGCCACGCAGATTTTCTACACGAACCTCGCGAACGTCACCGACCGTTTCAGCTACACGGTGAGCGACGGCTTCGGCGGCGCAGCCACCGGCACGGCGAGCATCAGCGTCACGTCCGCCGTTGCGCGCGTGGCCAGTTCGCAACTCCGCAGCGCGAGCAACACGCTCACGTTCGCCGCGCAGCCCGGCTACAATTATCAGTTCCAACGCTCGCTGAACCTCTCGAATTGGTCGCTCGTCTCGCTCACCGCCGCCACCGGCACGACGTTCGCGGTGACCGACACCTTCGCCGACCTTGGCTACTCGCCGACCGGCGCGTTCTACCGCGTCGCCATCGAAATCCCCGCCGCGCCGAGCATCACTACGCAGCCATCGAGTCTCGTCGTGACGCAGGGCAACAATGCTTCGTTCACTGTCGCTGCGAGCGGAAGTTCGCCGCTGAATTATCAATGGCGGAAAAACAATTCCGCCGTCGCGAGCGCCACGAATACCACGTTCACCATCGTCGGCGCGCAGTCCAGTGACGCGTCGAACTACACCGTCGTGGTCGCGAACCAATATGGCAGTGTCACCAGCTCCGTGGCGACGCTCACGGTTTTG
>JBJOPC010000213.1:0-7203 GCA_046050965.1 Verrucomicrobiota bacterium
GTGGAGTGGGCGAAAAACAAAACCGCAGCGAGCGACCACAGACGGACGGATATTTTTCTCATAGATTTATTTGAATGGGCAACGATGCGCGCAAAGTAGTTTTCAAACCGCACCCCGTCAACGTAGCAATCACCTTCCACCGCAGTCTTGCCGTTCCCGCGCATTGCTTTGACCATTTCCGCTGCTACTCTCTGCGCCGCTAATGAAGTCCTCAATTGAAAACCGCCCGACCCGCGTGGGCATGATCTCGCTCGGCTGCGCCAAAAATCTCGTGGATGCCGAAATCATGCTCGGCTCGCTGCTCAAGTCCGGCGTGGAAATCACCAACGACGCCTCCACCGCCGACGCCGTCATCGTCAACACCTGCTCGTTCATCGACTCCGCGCAGGAGGAGAGCGTGGACACCATCCTCGAATCCGTGGAGCTCCGCGACGCCAACCAACGAGGCCAAGCCGTCATCGTCTCCGGCTGTCTCTCGCAACGTTTTCGCGAAGAACTTCCCAAGCTCATGCCCGAAGTGGACGCGTTCATGGGCATTGATCAAGTCGCGCAGGTCGGGGATATCGTTGCGAAAGCCATCGCGGCGCGTGGCAGCAAAACCGACGCAGGGCAAAAGGCAAAAGGCAAAGGGCAAAAAGAAAAAGTCGTTGGCCGACTGAACGAACTGGAGAAAAACCGTCCGCTCACGAGTCACGAGTCGGAAGAATCTCTGCGCGACACGGACAAATTCGGCAAAACCAAAACCGTCGTCGGTTCGAAACCCCCAACTCCCAACTCCCAACTCCCAACTGCTCCGTTGTTCGACGTGACCGCGCGTCCGGTTTTTATCCCCGATTTCGAGACACCTCGCTTCCGGCTCACACCGAAACATTTTGCGTATCTCAAAATCGCCGAAGGCTGCAACCACCCGTGCAGCTTCTGCATCATCCCGCGAATGCGCGGCTCACACCGCAGCCGCACGCAAGCCGACATCGTCGCCGAAGCAAAGGCACTGATTGCCGCCGGCGTGAAGGAAATCAATTTGATTTCGCAAGACTCCACTTACTACGGCCTCGACCTGCGCGCGAACCACAGCCGCGCGATTTCCTCGCCGGAGAAATTTTCCGCCGCCGCCAAATCGTTGCCCGTCAATTCCACCACACTTTGCACGCTCCTCCGCGAGTTGAATGCCTTGCCCGGCGATTTCTGGATTCGCCTGCTCTACACGCACCCCGCGCATTGGACGGACGAGCTAATTCAGACCATCGCCGAGTGCAAGAAAGTCGCGCGCTACGTGGACATCCCACTCCAGCACATCCACGAAAACATGCTCCAGCGGATGCGCCGCGAAACTTCGCAGCAATACATCGTGGACCTCATCGCCAAGATTCGCGCGGGCATCCCCGGCATCGCGCTGCGCACGACCTTCATCGTCGGCTTCCCCGGCGAAACCGACGAGAGTTTCAAGACCTTGTTGCAGTTCATCCGCGACACGAAGTTCGAGCGCATGGGCGTCTTCACCTATTCGCAAGAAGACGGCACGCTCGCCGGCAAAATGGCCGGGCAAATTTCCGACAAGGTGAAACAAAAACGCCGCGAACAAGCCATGGCCGCGCAGCACAAAGTTGCTATCGCCGTCGCGGAAAGTTTTGTTGGCCGCACGCTCAAAGTCCTCGTCGAAGGCGCGGCCAACGCGAAACAGTTGCAGCAAGCCAACGTCTCGTCTTGGGAACACGGCTTGATGCGCGAACCGGAAACTCAAAACTCAAAACTCAAAACTCAAAACTACCTCGTCGCCCGCGGCGAAGCCGACGCGCCGGACATTGATGGTCGCGTCTACCTCCGGGGCAAATTGCCGCTCGGGAAATTTGCCAAAGTAAAAATCATCGGCCACACGGATTACGATTTGATTGCCGAACCCGTTTAACTCAACCAAACCAACCTATGCCCTACGTCATCATCCAGCACCAAGTCGCCAACTACGCCAAATGGAAACGCGCCGTGAAGGCCTTCGCGCCGTTCCGCCAAGCTTCCGGTGAAAAATCTTTTCACGTCCTGCGCTGCGCGAAAAATCTCAACCTCCTCAACATCTGCTGCGCGTGGGACACCACGGCGCGGCTGCAAAAGTTTCTCCAGTCCGCCGAGCTGCGCGACGCGATGAAGAGCGCGGGCGTCATCGGCAAACCGGAAATCTACCTCTTCAAATCCAAAGAAGATTTGAGCGCGTAAGGTGGCGCGGCCAAACGGCTACTTCGCTGCCGCATTCGTCTCACCGGGCTTCGTGGAAAAAAGTTCCTTCACGCTCTGGATCGGGTGCAGCGGGAACATCAGCGGCTTGGGAATGTAGGCGGGTTCCGCCACGGGTTTGCCGAGTGTGCCGGTGACTTTGTATTGCAGCGCCTTCGTCAGCGGCGTCAGCACCGTGCTGATAACCGGGCCGATGCCCCACGCGCCACGCAGCAACTCCGCCTCGACGCGTGCGTTCAAATTGCCGAGAAAATCCACCGAGCCGCGATACTGAATCCGCATGGCCACCGAACTTAATTGCAAGTCGTCCGTAGTCACCACGCCGTTCGAGATGCCGAACGTCGCGCTGCCCGCGCTGGCGCGCCCGCTGCCCAGCGTCGGGTAAATCAAATCCAGCACCGGCGCGAACACTCCGAACGCCGGAATCTCCCATAGCAAGCCATCGCGCAACGTCATGTTGCCATCGCCGTTCCACGACATCGTGTCCTCGGTGTTGGCATTGGTCACGTTGAGGCGTCCGCTGATGTAGCCGTCCACCTGATTCGTCTTGCCGACCATGTCCACGAGCAACGGGCCGAGATGCGCGTTGCTCGTCGTGAGGTCGAAACGATAATCCGCACCATCGCGCCGCGTGAAATCAAAATACAAACCGCCAGTCAACGTGCCGGTGTAAAACTTCGCCGCGAGATTCGTCACCAACGTCGTCTGGTCGCGCCAAATCACATCGCCGGAAATTTCTTCGGCGTTGAGTTTCCACCAGTGAAAGTTCGTGCCGCTCACTTTGAACGTGATGTCCGCGCGATGCTGGTCATCCACCGTGAACCAGCCGTTCGCCGTGCCACGCGGCGGCGGATTGAACTGATACGGCTCCAGAATCTTCGCCGTCTTGCGCCCGATGGCGCGACCGAGTGCCTGCGGATTCACCACGCCCACACCGTTCGTGATGAAGACCGTGTGCGTCGTCACATCCACACCCACGCCATCCGCCGTCGTCGCACCTTCCGGACGAATCGCCAGCGGCGTGGTGAGATGCACGAACGCGTTCGTATAATCCAACCGCGTCGCGAGGCTGACCATGTGCTCGCCGCGATAGGTGAAGTTCGTGATGGCGATGCTGCCGCGCGCGCCGATGCGGTCGTAGTCGCGCCAGCGTCCCCACATTTCGAGGTCGAGATGCGGCGCGTCGGTGAACTGCATCAAGTCGAGCGCGTGCTGGCCTTTGTCGTCGAGCAACGGCGCCAGCGCGGTGAAATCAAACTGCCCTTGCAGCCGCCAGAAATAATCCTGCGTGCGGTCGTCCGTCCAATGCGCGGCGTGCAACACGCCGTTGCTGCGCGTGAGTGTGAGGTCGGGCAACGCCCAGAGGTGGTTGGAAAAACTGACGTGCGAGCGCGCGGCGTCCACGCTCACGCCGCGAAATGCTGCGGGGCCAACGGCGAATTCTCCGTTGAGTTGCAACGATTCCAGCGCGTTCGTGAGATTGACGGAGCCGGTGAGTTTGACCGACGGCGGTCGCTGCCAACTGAATTGACTGATCCAGTTGCCGGATTTCTCACGCAGCAACGGACGGATTTTTTGTAGGTCGAAATCTGACGCGCACTCAAACGTCGCCGCGCGCGTAACGGGATTCAGCGTCGTGGTTACGCCGAGCTTGCCGCCTGCGAAGCCGGATTCGACGTGCGCGAAAACTTCGTTGGAACCCGGCGCGCTGCGGAGCGTCACGCGCGCGTCCGTGAACTCGCCCCACGGCGTGACCGCGCCCGCAAGCGCGGCACTGGCAGTCACCTCCATGCGCGTCCAGTCGCGCGCGTCGGCGGACACCGCGAGCCGCACGTCGGCGGGTTGCGTGAACTGGATTTTGTCGAGGGTGTCGGCCACGCGGCGGAGTTGCGCGGTCAAGGTTTCGCGCGCGGCGGCGTTCGTGGACGGCGCGGTGGAAATTTTCTTCGCGCGCAACTGCGACGCGTGGGCGAGCGAGCCATTGGCGTAAAGATTCAATTGGCCGAAACGCGCGGTGAAATTTTCAAGCTGCCAGTCGTCGTCGTTTTGGAAATGGACGCTAGCGGAAATCTTTTCGAGCGTCACCGCGCGTGCGCCGTTGGTGGCGTCGAGCGGCAGCGTGAGTTGACCGCCAGTCAGGCGCAGGCCGGTCGGCTCCAGATGCGGCAGCGCGAACAGCCGGAACGGCACTTCGACACGCTCGGCAGTGAATTGCTGCGCGGCGGTATCGGCGTCGCCGGTGAAGCGGACGTTGTAAGCGACGAAGCCGCGATACCAACTCAAGCGCAAGTTCGTGAACTCCGCGCGCACACCGCGCTCGCGGAGTTTGTCCAGCAGCGGACGCTTCGCAAAATCCGGCAAGCCCACGAGCGACAGCCACGCCACCGCCAGCAGCAACGCGCCCACGCCCGCCCACGCCACGAAGCGCAGTCGCCGGAAAATTTTCCCGGCGCGTTGGCGAAAGTTTCCACGAGGCTTCACGGTTCTTTTTTATCGAGGTTCAGGTAGCTCGTCACGAGTTCAGCCACAGCGGGCGGCACGTCGAAGAACCACGGCTGACCGTCCAACGCGATGACGCCCGTGGGCGGATGCCCGTTCGCTGCGGGCGCAAACTCGAACGAAAACTTTTCAACCTGCTCGCCGGTTTTTACTTCGAGCGTGAGTTGAATCGCGCCGCTGTCCGCACTGAAACCAAAACGGGCGCGCTCACTTTCGCCGCGCGCCAGCCACGCATCCGCGCCAAGTTGACCGAGGCGATGCACGGCTTCTTCGACGGCGAAGGTGTTGATGATGCCCTCCGAGCCAGCGGCGAATGACCATTGGTTCGTCGCGCCGTGGACGAGTTCGCGCGTGACACCGCGCTGTTTAAGCGTGAGCCGCGTGACGTTCGTCTCGCTAAAATTCCAGAGCGCGCGCTCGCGCAATTGCCACGCGCTCGTGGCGAGTTTTCGCAATTCTTCGGGGCGCACCGCGTAGACGCTCGTCTCGTCGGCGCGGCGCGCAAAAACTTTTCCGCCCGCCTGCGGCGCGCTGAACGCGAGTTCGGTCACGGCGTTCGTGCCGTCGCGGATGAAAATCTGCGCGGCGGCGGGGGCAAGGCCGTAGCCGGGCAAGTCAGGTTCGGTCACAACAGTTTTGACGAACTGCGTGATTTGCAAATTGGCTAGCGCACCCAGCCAGTCACGGACGAGCACGACATCGGCAGCGAAATTCTCCGGCGACACCACGCGCCAAACGGCATTGGAATCTTGGCGCAAAAGAAAATTAGAATTTCCGCGCGCCTCGATTTCATCAAACGGCGCAGCGGCGAGTTCGACGAGATGGCGGTCGCGGAATTCTTCGGGCGAACCGCGCCACGCGGCGAATTCTTCCTTGGCGATGAGGCCAATGCTCGGCTGTCCGGCGCGGCGCACGAAGGCTTGTTCCAATTTGTTCGTCGGGCTTTTGCCGAGTTGCAACGTCAGCAAAGAAGTTTCGCCATGCGCGAGCGTGAGTTCAAAATCAGCGGGCGCGAGCCCGTAGATTTCGAGATCGGCTTTAGGGTCATCGGTGACGAATGCGCTAACGTGCGCGGCTTGCAGTTTGGCAAGCAGGTCGGCGATGCGCGGGTTGTCAGCGCGGGCTTCGAGCGGGCGGGTCATGCGCCAAAGTTTCGTCGTGGCGTCGCGCTGGAGTTCAAAAACTTTCGCGCCGTTGGTGACGATGACGCGGTCGAAGTTCAAATTTTTCAGATTGGCGAGCGCGGGGTCGCGCCACGCGGCGGCGGCGGGCGGAATCAAACGCGCGAGGTTGGCGTCCACGAGAAAAATCGTGGGGTCGTCGTTCACGCGCACGAACAAGGCGTCGCCGGTCGCGGTGCGTCCACCGAGCGTGAGCGTGAGCGCGCCGGTGGGCTGGGAAAATTTCAGGACGGCGTGCGGTGGCGCGAAGCCGAATTCGCGGTCGGGGTTCGGCTGGTCTTTGAGGTCGGCCGGCGTGAGGCGCGACTGCCATTTCAGGCCGTGCAACACTTGGAGCAGCGCGGTGATAAAATTTTCCTGCGCGTTGGCGGCGTAGGGTTGCGTGAGTTGCCAGTTTTCTTTTTTGTGTTCGACGGTGAAGGCAGGGGCGTTGAGCGCGTGGACTTCGATGCTCGTCACGGCGTCAGGTTGGAGTGCGGCGAGGATGGGCGCGGGCTTGGCGATTTCAGTGGTGGTGGAATGATGGCGCTCGATGAAAAAGATGAACGCGAACAAGCCGAGCGCGGCGAGGACGAGCAGTTTGGTGGCGCGGGTGTTCATCAAAATTATTTACTGCGCCGCCACCAGACGAGCGCGCCGAAGATCAGCACGCCGAGCGGCAAACCCACGAGCAGCACGAAGCCAGCGACCTGCCGTTGCGTGACGTCCATGACGATGCGGTATTCGGTGAGCGGGCGCGGCAGCAGGCCTTGCAACAACACAGGCGGACGATCGAGCAGCCAGTTCACCGCGAGCGCGGCGAACGGATGGTTGCCGGGCGCGGTCTCAATGATTTCGTTGTCGAGCAGCAGCGAATCGCCCACGACAATCATCCGCATCGCGCCACGTTCGGTGGTCACGCCTTTGACGAAGCCCTGCTCCGCCGCCATCACGAGCGGGAACGAACCGCTGCGTGCCGCGTAGGAATTTTTGTAAATCACGCCGTCGCGCACATCGGTCGCTTCCGTCGCGGCGTCGCCGGTGGCGACGAGCACGTCGAGTTTCGGCGCGTCCGGACCACCCGCCGCCGCAGCGGTGGAACGTCCAAGCGAGCGCGGCAAAATAAATTTAATCCGCAACGCCTCGTCCGTCGTCAACAACGCCTTGGTGACGGGATGCTCCGGGTTCAATTTCGCCGCGAGCAAATCCTGATCGGACATATGATTTTGCTCGTCAAACACCACGTCGTCCGCCACGCCCACGCCCCATTGCGCGAGCAGTTTTTCGAGACCGATTTTTTTGCCACCGGAATAAACTG
>JBJOPC010000214.1:0-2681 GCA_046050965.1 Verrucomicrobiota bacterium
CACCATGTACAATGGCCTTGCGTTGAAGGATGCCAGCGGCGCGAGCATCACGCCGACGCTCACGGTGTCGTATTATTCTGCCGTCACGACCGGCTCGCGCACCGAGCCTTCGACCGCCACCAGCGAAAACACCATCCAAGTCGGCGGCGTGATGGCCGAAGCCTGGCGGAATTATCTGAACGCGAGCGGGAATTATGTTTCGTTCACGGTCTCTAATCTGCCTGCGGCGTCGCCGTATGGGATTTATTTTTACGGCGGCACGGGCACGAGCGGACAGGGCGTGGGAATCGCGCTCGCCGCGGCGAACGCGCTGGCCGGCGCGACGACCAACGGCTTCACCACCAACACCACCGTCAACAGCAACGGCGCGCTCGGCAGCCTCTGGACGGTCTCTGGCGGCGCGACGAATCTCATGCCGCAGACGACGACTTGGAACGTGCTCTACGGCCAGTCGGACGCAGCGGGCGTGTTGCAATTCAAGTTCAATGGCTTGAGCAGCTTCGCCTACTTGAACGGTTTTCAAATCGTGCCGCTCGCCGCGCCCGCCGTCAGCGGGGTGACGAACCAGACGGTCATCGCAGGCAACAACGCTGCGCTGGTCGCCACGGTTTCCGGCCTGCCCGCGCCTGCGTTGCAGTGGTTCTCCAACAACGTCGCCGTCGCCACCGCGACGAACGCGACGCTCTCGTTGAACAACGTCCAGTTCGCACAGAACGGCGCGGTCTATTCGCTCGTCGCCAGCAACATTCTCGGCGCGGTGACGAACAGCATGACGCTCACCGTCATCGTCACGCCCAACATCAGCGGCTTGAACAACCAGGCCGCATCGGTCGGCGCAACAGTCACGATTCCCGCGACGGTTTCCGGCGTGCCGACACCCGCGTTGCGCTGGCGGTTCAACGGCAACAATCTCTCCGACGGCGTGACCGGCAACGGCTCGATGATTTCCGGCAGCACGAGCGATACGCTCACGCTTAACAACGCGCAGGCGGCGGACAGCGGGAATTATTCCCTCGTCGCCAGCAACAGCGCTGGCGCGGTGACGAACAGCATGACGCTGACGGTCTCTGCGGGCAGTGTCGCGCCCGGCATCACCGGCCCGGCGAACCAGACGGTGATCCAGAGTAACAACGCGACGTTCACCGCGTCGGTGTCGGGATTGCCCGTGCCGACGTTGCAATGGCGTGTGAATGGCGTGGACATTCCCGGTGAGACCGGTTTGACGCTGACAATCTCCAACGTACAGTTCGCGCTGAACGGATTCGTCTATACGCTTGTCGCGAGCAACAGCGCGGGTCTGGCGACGAACAGCGCGACGCTGACCGTGCTCGTGCCGCCGGTGATTTCACAACAACCGACGAACCTCGCGGTCGTGGTTAATTCGCCTGCCACGTTCAGCGTCACGGCGAGCGGCGTGCCGGCGGCGAAATATCAGTGGTCGTCGAACGGCGTTCCAATCGTGAACGCGACCAACGCGTCCTACACCATCGCCAGCGCGCAGGGCGCGAACAACGGCTGGACGTTCTCCGTGATCGTGAGCAACAGCGCGGGCGTCGTCACCAGCAGCGTCGCGCAACTCACTGTGCTCTCGACGATGACGGGCGCGTTCCTGCCGACGAACGGCGCGGCGAACATCGCGCCCGACCAGCAGCTGCGGATCGTTTTTTCCAGCGCACCGCAGCTCGGCGCGGGAAAGCTTTACGTCCGTGACGCGGCGGATAATTCCATTTTTGCCACGATTGACACGAGCCAGTTCCAGACCTTCAGCCTGTTCGCGGCGACTATCACCAACGCATTTATCCGCTCGGTGCAGGGCGCGAATTATTTTTACGAACCGCTGATGATCTACGGCAACGAGGCGTGGATCACGTTCAACCCGACGAACCGTTTCGCCTACAACAAGACCTACTATGTCAACGCAGACACCGGCGTGTTCCGCGATGCCGCGAACGCGTCGTTCCCCGCCATCACCGGCACGAACACTTGGCGCTTCTCCACCAAGTCCGCCGGCCCGGCCACGCCCACGGCGTCCACCGGCCCGACGAACCTCACCGTGGCGCTCGACGGCGCGGGCGACTTCGCCACGTTGCAGGGCGCGGCGGATTGGATTCCACAAAACAACACGCTCACGCGCACCATCACGATTTTGCCGGGGACGTATCGCGACAACGCCACGTTCGCGCAGAACCGGAACAACGTGCGCGTCTTCGGCGCGGGCGCGAACCGCACGGACGTGCAGCTCATTTATCTTTACCCGGCGTTCTCCAGCGCGAACGGCGCGGGCACGTTGCGCGTCGAGAGTTCGGATGTTTATTTCCGCAACCTGACGATTGACGACCGCGTTTACCTGACGAACAACGGCGTGGTTTTCGCCGGGCCGATCCAGACGCTCCAGACGACCGGCAGCCGCATCCTCTTCGACAACGTGCTCATCAAGGGCGGGCAGGACACCATCTACAACATCAGCGGCATCGTTTATTACAACCGCTGCGAAGTCTGGGGCAGCGTGGATTACATCTACGGCGCGGCGCTCGCGGTCTTTGACCAGTGTGACATCGTGGAGATCCGCAACACCGGCGGCCCGATCACCGCGCCGAACACCGACCTCGCCGCGCCGTATGGCCTGACGTTTTTGAACTGCAACTTCCCGCGCGCGCTCATCGCGAATGGTTATCCCTACG
>JBJOPC010000215.1:0-2552 GCA_046050965.1 Verrucomicrobiota bacterium
ATCGCTTCCCGATTTTTTAGTTAGAGCGTACTCACGTCCGCTGCTACGAGAATTGAATTGCGCCGCCAGCGCGGCTTCGATACCCGACGAACCAACGGAAAACAACGGGCGTTTCGCGGTCACAAAATCTTCCAGCAACGCGCCGATGATCGCGAGATGTTCGGCGGTAAGCGCGTCGAACAAAACTGCGTCGGGCTTCTCCGCGAGCATTCGGGTGAATGCGGCGCGCATTTCTTTCGCGGACAACGCGAGTTGCAATATATCGAACAGTGCGACGCGCTTCTTGGTTTGCTTCGCCAGATGCACGCGCAAATCCGCCTCGGTCATCGGCGTCACCGGATGCCGGCTGACGGACGGATGTTGGTCGAGCCGGTGGATCGCGCCCGTGCTGCTGATACCGTAGCGGGCGAAGTGCTGGCCGAATATCGTGTAGCGTCCGAGCGCGGGCGCGGCGACGAGCAGCGGAATGAAGCGCGCCAGGAAAATTTTCGCCGCCACATCCATCACGCGCCCGATGCTGCCGACGGTCGGCGAGGAATCAAACGTGGAGCAAACTTTGTAGTGAACGTGCCGCGCGCCAAGTTTTTTGAGCGCGAGCAATGCAGGTTTAAGTTCAAGCTCCATCGCATCCGGCGCAAGCGAACGCGTTTTGCCCGCCACGCCGATGGCTTGCAGGCCGGGGAATTTTTTCAACTGCGCGGGCGTGGGCGGCGTGATGAATAGCGCGGTGCGGACGCCGGCGAGCGTGAGTTGCTCCAGCGCGTCCGTCGAGCCGGTGAAGTCGTCGCCGTAAAATGTCAGCAGGAGTTTACTCATCCGCCTTTCTTTCCAAATTTCTCCACAGATTTCCGCAACTCCGGATATTTCGCCGCCGCTTGTTCCTGTGTCAAACCTTCGACCGCTGCTTCCCACCACTTTTGCAGCGACCGCACACCCGCTGCCGCGCCGTCGGGATGCGCCATAATTCCGCCACCGGCCATGTAGAGCAGGTCAATGGTCTTGGTGCGGCGAAATGTTTCGCAAGCTTGCCCGCCCCATTGGCCGGACGAAACCACGGGCAACACTGCACTGCCGAACATCGGTTTCAAACACGCCTCGATGGAGCGCACCACGGAATCGTCGCTCTCCCAAAATTTGTTCGCGATGCCGTTGACGTGGAGCTGGTCCACGCCCGCGAGCCGCCAAATTTTTTGATACGCAGGAAACTCGATGCCGAGCAACGGATGCCGGTTCAACATTCCCCAACCGTTGCGATGACCGTGAATCGCCAGCGCGCCGATGTCGCAAATCTTTTTCGCCGCGCTCAAGCCGACACTGTTGATGGAAATCATCGCGCTCGTGCCGCCGGATTTTACAACCTTGTCGTAGTGCCGCTGCATCGCGTCCAGTTCGTCGCTGACGTTGAAGGCATACATCACCTTCTTGCCGGTGCGGTCGGCGTGGGCGTTGATGACGCGCATGATGGCGTCCACGCGTTCGTCGAACGGCGAGTGCGGCGGGTTCGCCATCAGCTCGTCGTCCTTGATGAAATCAATGCCCGCCTCGGCCAGCGTCTTCACGAGCGCGGCAGTCTGCGCGGGCGACATGCCGATGCTCGGCTTGATGATTGTGCCGATAAGCGGACGGCCTTCGACTTTCGTCAACTTGCGGCAACCGGCGACACCGAATTTCGGCCCGCGAAAATGCTGTGCGAACGACGGCGGCAACTCCACGTTCATCAGCTTCAATCCGGTGAACGCGGTGATTTCGTAGAGGTTGCCTTGAATCGTTGAGACGAGCACGGGCAAATTAAAACCCATGTTCTCCAGCGACCACGACACAACGACTTCTGCGCGCTGAAATTTTCCTGTGGAAGATTTAGCGCCCGGCAAGCTGGGCACAGCCACCGTTTCAAGCGGCGTGATTTTTTCCACGCGCGCGGCGAAGCGCTGCTTGAGTTCCTCCGTTTCACCCGGCACGGCCACGAACGTGCCGGAAGATTGTTCGCCCGCGAGCGTCTCCGCCGCCTTCGCGACAGGCAGCGGGGTTTCGATGAGATAGGTTGCGAAGATTCGTTCCATGCGGAGTCAGGTTTGCGGACAGGAAAGAATATTTTCCGCCCGCTGGCGAGACTATTGATTCGCGTCCAGCACGCAGCGGAAGCCGGTCACGACGCTGAAGCGCGCCGGTGCAACGTGCTCGCGATACGACGACAGTAGGCTCTTTGGCCCGCAATTATTCCACGCACCGCCGCGCAGGACGCGCTGTTTGTGCGCGTCGTCATAAAAATCCGCGCACCATTCCTCCGCGTTTCCGGCGAGGTCGTAGATACCCAGCCTGTTCGGCGCAAAGCTGCCAACGGGCGAAGTCGTCACGAACGTGTCGTCGTAACCGGCGATGTTCGGCCAGTTGGTGAAATAATTCAGCGCCGACTGGTCGGCGAAATTGCCCGCGCCCGGCGGCGGCGGAAACCACACGCCCCACGGATATTTCCTTTTCAGCCTCGCGTTCTTCTCCTTCGGCGTCGCTCCGATCTCGCGCCCGCCAATGCCCACGGCCAAGCTCCATTCCGC
>JBJOPC010000216.1:0-5471 GCA_046050965.1 Verrucomicrobiota bacterium
ACGCGAAGTATCACAAGGACATCGTGGACAGCGAACTCACCGCCGAAGATCAGGCCGAACTCGTCAAACGTTTCAAAACGCTCGTCAAGGAACGCACTGGTAAAGATTTCCCGACGAATCCTTGGGATCAGTTGCGCGGCGCAGCGGGCGCGGTGTTCAGCTCGTGGATGAATGATCGCGCGTGCGTCTATCGCCGTAAATATAATATCCCGACCGAGTGGGGCACAGCCGTCAACGTGCAGGCGATGGTGTTCGGCAACACCGGCGAAGATTCCGGTTCTGGTGTCGCGTTCACACGCAATCCGGCGAACGGCACGAATGAATTCTACGGCGAATTTTTGATTAACGCGCAGGGCGAAGACGTCGTCGCCGGCGTTCGCACGCCCGAACCCGTGTCGAAGTTGAAAGCGCAAATGCCCAAGTCCTACGCGGAGTTGATGGCCGTGCGCAAGACTTTGGAAAAGCATTTCAAGGACGTGCAGGACATCGAATTCACCGTCCAGAGCGGCAAGCTGTTCATGCTCCAGACGCGTAACGGCAAGCGCACGGCGGCGGCTGGATTGAAGTTCGCTGCCGACATGGTGAAGGAAAAGTTGATTGATTGGGAAACCGCCGTGATGCGTAACCCGGCCGATCAGTTGGAACAATTGCTCGCGCCAATTTTTGATTTGAGCGAAGTCAAGAAAGCCAAAGTCATCGCGACTGGTTTGCCCGCTGGTCCTGGCGCGGCGACTGGCAAAATCTATTTCAACGCCGACCGTTCCGTGCAAGCCGCCGAGAAGGGCGAAAAAGTTTTGCTCGTTCGCGTCGAAACTTCCCCGGAAGATTTGCGCGGCATGATCGCGGCGGAAGGCATTCTCACTGCGCGTGGTGGTGTCAGTTCACACGCAGCGCTCGTGGCCCGTCAAATGGGTAAAGTTTGCGTCTGCGGCGCGGCGGGTGTCGTGATTGATTACGACAAAAAGACGACGACGATTGACGGCGTGACTTACAATGAAGGAGATTTTCTCTCGATTGATGGCACGTCCGGTTTGGTTTACGCGGGACAAATCAAAACCGCGCCGTCGGAAATTATTTCCGGTTTGCTGAACGACGACAAAGTCGCGCAGAAAACCGAGAAGTATAAAAATTACGTTCAACTCATGGCGTGGTGCGCGAAAGCCACCAAGCTGCAAGTCCGCACCAACGCTGACACGCCCGAGCAAACCTCGCAGGCCATCGCGTTCGGCGCGGTTGGCATCGGCCTCACCCGCACGGAACACATGTTCTTCGAGGGCGACCGCATTGATGCGATGCGTGAAATGATTCTCGCTGACAACCTTGCTGCTCGTGAAGAAGCGTTGGCGAAATTGCTCCCGTATCAACGCGAAGACTTTTTCGGCATCTTCAAGGCGCTAAAAGGTTATCCTGCTACGATCCGTTTCCTCGACCCGCCGTTGCACGAATTCCTGCCGCACGCGAAAGAGCAGCAGATGGATTTGTCCCGCAAGCTCGGCGTGTCCGTGGAAAAAATCATGGCGCGCGTTCACGAACTTCATGAGTTCAATCCGATGCTCGGATTCCGCGGCTGCCGCCTCGGCATCAAGTATCCCGAAATCACGCGGATGCAGGCCCGCGCTGTGCTCGAAGCCGCCGCCGATGCGACCAAAAAAGGTTTTAAAGCCAAACCCGAAATCATGATTCCGCTCGTCGGCTTCAAGAAGGAATTGGATTTGCAGGTCGCCATCGTTCACGAAGTCGCCGCGCTCGTGCAGAAGGAAAAGAAAATGAAGATCAGCTACAGCGTCGGCACGATGATTGAAGTCCCGCGCGGTGCATTGACCGCCGACGAGATCGCGCACACCGCTGAATTTTTCAGCTTCGGCACGAACGACCTCACGCAAACCTGCCTCGGCATGAGCCGCGACGACTCCGGTTCGTTCCTCGGCGCATACACTGAAAACGAAATCGTGAAGAAAAATCCGTTCGCCTCGATTGATCAAACTGGCGTCGGCCAGCTCATCGAGATCGCCTGCGCGAAGGGCAACAAGACCCGCCCCGGCATCAAGCTCGGCATCTGCGGCGAACACGGCGGCGACCCTGACTCCGTGAAGTTCTGCCACCGCGTCGGCCTGACCTACGTCAGCTGCTCGCCGTATCGCGTGCCGGTCGCTCGCCTCGCTGCCGCGCAAGCCGCCATCGAAGAGAAGCGCAAAGCGAAGAAGAAATAAGTAGTTTCTGACAATTCAAAAGCCGTCCGGCGCAAAGTCGGACGGCTTTTTTGTGCGTCTGAATCGATACTAAAAACCCGCACAGTCAAAACTGCACGGGGTTTTAAATTTTTATTTGGATTCGTTACGGCAAATCTGTTTTGCCCATCAGGAAACGGTCGCACTCGCGCGCCGCACCGCGACCTTCGTTGAACGCCCACACGACGAGGCTCTGACCGCGACGGCAATCGCCGCAGGCAAACACCTTCGCGTTGTTCGTGGTGTATTTCTCGAAGTCGGCTTTCGCGTTGGAGCGCGGGTCGCGCTCGATGTTGAGGGCTTCGAGCAGCGGTTGCTCCGGCCCGAGGAAACCCATCGCGAGCAAGACGAGTTGCGCGGGCAAAACTTTCTCCGTGCCGGGAACGGGCTGCGGACCGAACTGACCTTTGTCGTTCGCCTTCCACACCACGTCCACGATGTGCACGGCCTTGACGTGGCCGTTGGCGTCGGCTTCAAACTTCGTCGCGGTCTTGAGATAAGTGCGCGGGTCAGCGCCGAATTTCGCGGCGGCTTCTTCCTGACCGTAATCGAGCTTGTAGGTCTTGGGCCATTCAGGCCACGGATTGTTCGCGGCGCGTTCGAGCGGCGGTTGCGCCATGATCTCCAGTTGCACGAGCGACTTGCACCCGTGCCGCATGGAAGTGCCAACGCAATCCGTTCCCGTATCACCGCCGCCGATGACGACGACGTCCTTGCCGGTGGCGTCAATGAAGCTGCCGTTCTTGTGACCGTCGAGCACCGCCTTGGTGTTCGCGGTCAAAAACTCCATCGCGAAGTGAACGCCCTTGAACTCGCGTCCGGGAATCGGCAGGTCACGCGGCTTCGTCGCACCGGTCGCCAGCACGACGGCGTCGAAATCTTTCAACAAAGTTTCCGCCGGAAGATTTTTGCCGACCTCGGTGTTGCAGACGAACTTCACGCCTTCTTTTTCGAGCAAGGCAAGGCGGCGCAGCACGACTTCTTTTTTGTCGAGCTTCATGTTGGGAATACCATACATGAGCAATCCGCCGGGACGGTCGGCGCGCTCGAACACGGTGACTTCGTGGCCAGCCTTGTTCAACTGCGCGGCGGCACTCAAGCCCGCCGGACCAGAGCCGACGACGGCGACGCGTTTGCCCGTGCGCTTCTTCGGCGCTTCCGGGACGACCCAGCCGTTTTCCCAGCCTTTGTCGATGATGCTGACCTCGATGTTCTTGATCGTGACGGCGGGATCGTTGATGCCCAACACGCACGAACCTTCGCACGGCGCGGGACAGACGCGGCCGGTGAACTCTGGGAAATTATTCGTCTTGTGCAACCGCTCCAGCGCTTCCTTCCACAGACCGCGATAAACCAAATCGTTCCACTCGGGAATCAAGTTGTGAATCGGGCAGCCGCTCGCCATGCCGCTGACGAGCTGGCCGGTGTGGCAGAAGGGAATCCCGCAATCCATGCAGCGCGCGCCCTGCTTCTTCAAGTCGGCTTCGGGCAGATGCTCGTGAAACTCCTTGTAGTCCGCGACGCGTCCGAGCGGCGAGCGGTCTTTCGGCAACTCACGGTTGAACTCTAAAAATCCAGTTGGTTTTCCCATCGTGTTTTCGGTTTAAGTTCTAAATGGTTTGGAGGCTCAATGCCCGCCCTTCACGTTTTCCTCGAACGCGGCCATGATGGCTTCGTCGCCGCTCAAGCCTTGGCTCTGCACTTTCTTCAGCGACAGCAGCACGCGCTTGTAATCCTGCGGCATGACCTTGACGAACTTCGGCACGAAGTTTTTCCAGTCGGCCAAAACCTTCGCGGCCTTTTCGCTCTTCGTGTAAGTCTGATGACGCTGCACGAGCTTCCAGACTTCTTCAATCTCGTCGGCCTCGGTCAACTTTTCCAACGCGACGAGTTCCATGTTGCAGCGCGTGGCGAAGTCGCCCTTCTCGTCGAGAATGTAAGCGATGCCTCCGCTCATGCCCGCAGCGAAGTTGCGGCCAGTCGGGCCAAGAATCACCACGCGTCCGCCGGTCATGTATTCACAACCGTGGTCACCGATGGCTTCCACCACCGCGTTGACGCCGGAGTTGCGGACAGCGAAGCGTTCGCCCGCCATGCCGCTGACGAAAATCTCGCCCGCTGTCGCGCCGTAAAGCGCGACGTTGCCGATGATCATATTCTCCTCGGCCTTGAACGTCGCCGTCTTGGGTTTGTAGACGATGAGCTTGCCGCCGCTCAAACCTTTGCCGAAATAATCGTTCGCGTCGCCTTCGATTTCCTGCGTCATGCCCTTGGGCGTGAACGCGCCGAAGCTCTGCCCCGCGCTGCCGACGTATTTCAACTGAATCGTGTCTTCGGGCAAACCGGCGACGCCGTATTTCTTCGTCACCTCGCTGCCGGTGATTGTGCCGACGACGCGGTTGACGTTGTTGATGAGCAACTCGGACTTCACTTTTTCGCCGCGTTCAATCGCGGGTTTGCAAATGTCCAAAATCTTCGTCACGTCCAAAGATTTTTCCAGGCCGTGATCCTGATCTTGCGAACGGAAACGTCCGACTTCCGGGCCGGCTTCGGGCCGGTGCAGAATCGGCGTGAGGTCGAGACCCTTCGCCTTCCAATGCTCGATGGCTTTCCACGGCACGAGCTTGTCGGTGCGGCCAACCATGTCTTCAAGTTTGCGGAAGCCGAGCTTCGCCATGATTTCGCGGAGTTCCGTCGCGATGAAGCGCATGAAGTTCACGACGTGGTCGGGATTGCCGGTGAAGCGCGCGCGCAACTTCGGGTCTTGCGTGGCGACGCCAACGGGACAGGTGTTCAGATGGCAAACGCGCATGACGATGCAGCCAAGAATGACGAGCGGCGCAGTCGCAAAACCAAATTCTTCCGCGCCGAGCAACGCGGCAATTGCCACGTCGCGGCCAGTCTTCAACTGTCCGTCTGTCTCGACGTAGATGCGGCTGCGGAGATTATTCAACACGAGCGTCTGGTGCGTCTCGGCCAGACCGAGTTCCCACGGACCGCCCGCGTGTTTGATGGACGAGAGCGGCGACGCGCCCGTGCCACCGTCGTGACCGGAAATCAGAACGACATCCGCGTGCGCCTTCGAGACGCCCGCCGCAATCGTGCCGACGCCGACTTCGCTGACGAGCTTCACGCTGATGCGCGCGTTGCGGTTGGCGTTCTTCAAGTCGTGAATCAACTCCGCCAAATCTTCGATGGAATAAATATCGTGGTGCGGCGGCGGAGAAATCAGACCAACACCTG
>JBJOPC010000217.1:0-3139 GCA_046050965.1 Verrucomicrobiota bacterium
GGTAGGGCGCGTCACTCCGTGCGCGCCGCTGCTGGAACGTCCGGGGACGGCGCGCAGGGGACTGACGCGCCCTACCAACCCAAGCCGGATCTAGGCTTCAAGGTTTTTAAATTGAGCAGCAGCAATTTCAAGGTGTGGGACGCCGCGTCCGCGCCCAAAGACGCCCCCGGTCTAGCCGAGCAGTTAAAATTGATGTCGCAAAACGTGGTGGAGCATCGCGGCGAACTGGCGTTGCTTTACGAGCTGGTCGTGAAATCCAACCTGCCGCTGACGAGCAAGGTCGTGAGCGGCAAAATCGGCAGTCATACCTTCTACGATGTGGCGGACGGCACGCTGGTGATCTGTCTGGAAAAGAAAATCACGCAGGAAATCCTGCGGGGCATCATGGCGCGGAAACCCAAGGGAGTCATCTGTCTGGATGTGGCCTTCGCAGGCAACGACCAGTTGAAAACGAACATCGTCTTGGAAATGAAATCACAGGGCATCGAATTTCACACCGCGTGAAAATCAAATTCGACAGCAATCAGGATTATCAACTCGACGCCATCCGCTCCGTGGTGGACGTGTTTGCCGGTCAACCGCCGATGGGCGCGTCGTTGCAATGGCAGACTGACGCGCTCGGCAATGAACTGCTAACGGAAATGGGCGTGGGCAATGTCCTGACGCTGACGGATGGGGCGATTCTGGCGAACGTGCAAAAGATTCAGGCGGCGAACGAACTTGAGCCGGTGACGGAATTGCAAGGGTTGCATTTCTCGGTGGAGATGGAAACCGGCACGGGTAAGACCTACGTTTATCTGCGCACGATTTTTGAACTCAACGCGCGTTACGGCTGGAAGAAATTTATCATCGTCGTCCCCAGCGTCGCCATCCGCGAGGGTGTGCTGAACACGATTCAACTGACGAAGGAACATTTTCAATCGCTCTACGGCGGTGTGCCGCTCGACTACTGGGTTTATGATTCGGCGCAGGTGTCAAAACTGCGGCAGTTCTCCACCAGTAATCAGATGCAGTTGATGGTGATGAACATTCAGGCGTTCGACAAAAGCAACACCGTCATCCAGAACACGCGCGACCAGATGGGCGGACGCAAGCCGGTGGAATTTATTCAAAACGCGCGTCCCGTCGTGGTGCTGGACGAGCCACAAAATTTGGCGACGGAACTGCGGGCAAAAGCGATTGAGAGTTTGAATCCGCTCTGCACACTGCGTTATTCCGCCACGCACAAAGATTATTTTAACCTGCTTTACCGGCTCGACCCGGTGAAGGCGTATGATTTGCGGCTAGTGAAACGCATCGAGGTAGATTCCGTCGTGGACGGCGGCGATTTCAACCGGCCTTACATTGCGGTCAAAGCCATCACCGCCACCAAGACACGAATTTCGGCCAAGGTGGAAATTGATGTGGAAGGCGCGGACACCTGCAAACGCAAGCCGGTGACGGTCACGCAGGAAAGCAGCTTGTTTGAATTGTCCGGCGGACGTGAGAATTATCGCGGCTACGAAGTGGATCTGATTGATGCGGGCAATCAATACCTCCAGTTCAAAAACGGCGTGAGTTTGTCGGTGGGCAGCACGCACGGCGGGCGGACAGATGAGGTTTTGAAAATTCAAATCCGCGAAACCATCCGCGAACATTTTGAAAAGGAACTGCGGATTTCGCAGTTGCCGGCAGGCCAACGGATGAAAGTGCTGTCGCTGTTCTTCGTGGATCGCGTGGCGAATTACGCGGATGCGGATGGAAAATTCCGGCAGTGGTTCACGGAGTTGTATGTCGAGTTATCGGAGCTGCCACGTTACGCGGCGCTGAATCCCCTGCCCGTAGCCAGCGTGCACAACGGTTATTTTGCCGAGGACAAAGGCAAGGCGAAGGACACCACCGGCTCAACGAAAGCGGACGACGAGGTTTACAATCTCATCATGCGGGACAAGGAGCGGCTGCTGTCCGTGGACGAACCGCTCCGATTTATTTTCAGCCATTCGGCTTTACGCGAGGGCTGGGATAATCCGAACGTCTTTCAGATTTGCACCCTGCGCGAAATCAGCACGGAGCGCGAACGGCGACAAACCATCGGGCGCGGGCTGCGCTTGCCGGTGCGCGAAAATGGCGAGCGCTGTTTTGACCCACTCATCAACCGATTGACTGTCGTAGCCAGCGAGACGTTCAAGGAGTTCGCCAAAAAACTGCAAAGCGAGATGGAAAAAGAATGTGGCGTTAAGTTTGAAGACCGCATTTTGAATAAGCGCGAGCGGCGGACAGGCGTCCTTAAAAAACATCGGTTACTCGACCCGGATTTCCAGATTCTTTGGGACAAAATCAAACAGAAGACCCGTTACGCAGTGAAGTTTGCCACAACCGATCTGGTAACGCGCGCCGCCGGGGAATTGAACGGGATGCCGGAAATCAAAGCGCCATTCATCCGCCGTGAAAAGCATGAGTTGTTCATGTCGCAGAAGGAAGGTGTGTTTGGTGCGGAGCGCGCCGCGCAAACCATACGTGCGGCAGAATACAACGCACCGATTCCCGATTTGCTTGGCCACCTGCAACGCGAGACAGAACTGACACGCCCGACGCTGGCGGAGATTTTGCAGAAGTCAAACCGGCTGGGCGAAGTGACGCGCAACCCGCAGCAATTTTTGGAACACGCCGTCGCCGCCATCCAAAAAACGCTGCATGATCTCATGGTGCAAGGCATCGAATACGAACGTATCGCCAACTCCGAATGGGAAATGCACCGGCTGGAAAGCGATGAACTGGAAAGCTACGTTTCACGCCTGTTGGAAGTGCAACACAGCCTTTACGACGTCGTCGAATACGAGTCGAAGGTGGAATATGAATTTGCGAAGGCGTTGGATGGTCGTCCTGAAATCAAATTGTTCTTCAAGCTGCCAGACTGGTTCAAAATTGAAACTCCGCTCGGAACTTACAACCCTGATTGGGCTATCGTGAAGCAAGAGCCGGATGGTGAGAAAAAACTGTATCTTGTGCGTGAGACCAAGAGCACCTCACAATTCTTGAAACTTCCCGAAATTCAGCGCCGGAAAATTCAGTGCGGCAAGGCGCATTTCAAAGCAGTTGGATTGAATGAGGATGGTTATGCTTGGGTGGCTTCCGCGAACGAGGTTTAAGTTTCAATTTC
>JBJOPC010000218.1:0-2676 GCA_046050965.1 Verrucomicrobiota bacterium
GAATGGCTGGAGTTGAATCTGGATCGCTTCACCGCGTGGGGCTTCGTGCTGTTCACCATCGCCGCCGAAGATTGCGCGCCGGAATTACGCGGGCAAATCGTCACGGAAAATCTCACGCTCGACTTGCTTGATTTGCAAAATCTCCCCGCTGCCGCCAACGCCCCTGCGTCCGCGACGCGAAATCCACTCGCCGCCGAAATCACTTCGCTGAAGCGGCAGATGAAGAAACTTTTCCCCGACAGCGCTGCACTGGACTAACAGTCACCGCCACGGAATCCTCGACTTGGAGTGCGGCGACACGTCGCCGCTTTGGAACTGGGAGACATGTCTCCCAGTTCCAAAGCGCGGTCATGCCCGCGCACTCCAAATCCGAACGCTTCCCGCCGCATTGAAACTTTACAGCCGCGCGCCCGGTTTGGATAATCCGCGCGTGTCGAACAGTTCTGTTTCTGAAAAAATTTCCCGCGCCGGCGCGCAACCGAGTTTTGACTTCGTCCTGACCGACGGTTTGCAAACCGCGATTAAGCAGTCGCAGGACTTTCTCCTGCGCGAGCAGAAGCCCGAAGGTTACTGGGTCGGCGAACTCATGGTGGATTCCACACTCGTCTCGGACACGATTGCCTACCATCACTGGAACGGCCGCGTGGATGCCGAGTGGCAACGCAAGGCGGTGAACAAAATCTTCTCCATGCAGTTGGCCGACGGCGGCTGGAATATTTATCACGGTGGCCCGGCAGAAGTGAACGCCACCATCAAAGCCTATCTCGCGCTCAAGCTTGCGGGCGTGCCGGTCACCGACCCACGGATGTTACGCGCGCGAGAAATCGCCATCAACTTCGGCGGCGTTCCGCGCATGAACACGTTCTCCAAGTTGTATCTCGCGCTCATCGGACTTTACCCGTGGAAATATGTGCCGACGATTCCGTGCGAAGTGTTGTTCATCGGCAAATGGTTTCATGTGAATTTCTGGGACATGAGCAACTGGTCGCGCGGGATGCTCGTGCCGCTCGCCATCATCAACCATTTCAAACCCACGCGTCCCGTCAGCGTCACGCTCGACGAGCTTTACCCGGAAGGCTATCACGAACGCGACTTACAACTACAACGCGACCCGGAGTTTTTCACGTTCCGCAATTTTTTCATCGCACTGGATCGCCTGCACAAGTTCGCCGAACGCTTTGCGCGGCGTCACCTCCATCCGTTCCGCAAACCCGCGCTGCGCAAGTGCGAACAGTGGATGCTCGAACGCTTCGAGGGTAGCGACGGACTCGCGGCGATTTTTCCCGCGATGCTCAACTCGCTCATCGCGCTCAAAGCACTCGGCTATCCCGCCGACCATCCGCAAGTCGTGCGCGCCGAACGCGAGTTGAAGAAGCTCGAACACGAAACGCCCGACGACGTTCGCATCGAACCGTGTTTCTCGCCCGTGTGGGACAGCGCCATCGTCGCCATCTGCCTGCGTGAATCCGGCGTTCCCGCCGCGCATCCCAAGCTCAAGCGCGCCGCCGAGTGGTTGATGGAAAAAGAAATCCGGTTCGCCGGTGATTGGGTTCACAAGAATCCCGCCAAGGTCGAGCCGAGCGGTTGGGTGTTTGAATATAACAACAAGTGGAACCCCGACGTCGATGACACCGCCATGGTGCTGCTCGCGTTGCGCCTGCTCACCGCGAACGATCCGCAGAAGCGCGAGGAATGTTTCCGGCGCGGCCTCAATTGGATGATGACGTTCCAATGCAAGGACGGCGGTTGGGCGGCGTTCGACAAGGATTGCACGAAGAACATCTTGGAGAAAGTTCCCTTCGCCGACCACAACGCCATGCTCGACCCCGAGTGCGCGGACATCACAGCGCGCATTCTGGAATTGCTCGGCTACGAAAACTTCCCCACCGACCATCCGCAAGTCAAAGAAGCGCTCGACTACGTCCGCCGCCAGCAGGAAGCCGACGGCTCGTGGTATGGCCGCTGGGGCGTGAATTACATCTACGGCACTTGGCAAGTGCTGCGCGGCATGCGCGCGATGAAACTCAACATGGACGAGCCGTGGCTCCAGCGCGGCGGCGCGTGGCTCGAAAGCGTCCAGCACGAAGACGGCGGTTGGGGCGAACGCTGCAACACCTACGACGACCCCGTGTTCAAAGGCCAAGGCCCCAGCACCGCCTCCCAGACCGCGTGGGCGGTGATGGGCTTGTGCGCGTTCGACGACCCGCAGAACCCTGCCCTCCAACGCGGCATCGAATATCTCATCCGCACGCAGAACCTTGACGGTTCGTGGACGGAACACGAGACCACCGGCACCGGTTTCCCCAAAGTGTTCTATCTCAAATACGACATCTACCGCAACTCCTGGCCGCTGCTCGCGCTCGCGACCTATCGCAAGTTGCTCGACCGCGCCGCTGATAAAAATTCTCACGGAGAGACGCGCCTGATCCAACGCCCCCCCGGTGCGTAGTAAAAAAACCTCGCTGACTTTCATCAGCGAGGAGTTGGGTAGAGCTGTTGGTTAGCGCGCTTGCAATTGGAACTCGCCCGATGAGTTCGTGTCGCCCGCCGGAATCATGAAGCCGTAGGCCGCGTTCGCGTTCTGCAACACCATCCCAGAGAAGTCGCAGGTCACTCCGCCCAGCACACTGTTTGAGAACGAGCCTTGAACATAGCCGTTATTCGCCCCGCGCTTGG
>JBJOPC010000219.1:0-3041 GCA_046050965.1 Verrucomicrobiota bacterium
CCATTCCTAAAAATCTGCCATGCGGGCCGACGCTGAAATCGAACGGCTTGCCCGCTTTTCGCCCTTGCACTTCATACGGCAACACCCCGCTTTTCTTTTCCAGCAATAATTTTTCTATGCCCAGAACCCGGCCGTCGCCCAGTTTTTCTTTGATGGTTTTCCGCACGGGCGCAGGCACTTCGTCCAGCGTGACTGATTCGCTGGAGATTTGGCCGTCGGCGTTGAGGGAGTAAGTTTTTTCGCGGTCGCCCGACGCGCCCAAGGTCGCTTCGTAAGTGTTGCCGTCAGCGTCCGGTATTTCGCGCAAGGATTTCAATTTGCCGTGGGCGGCGAGTTTGGTCAGCGCGGTTTGCACTGCCGCCGGGGCGGCGGTCACGGCAATTTCGCGGCTTAACAGTTCGCCGTCATCGCCGATGCTAAAATGATTGGTGCGTCCCGCCTTGGAAATTTCCACATCGAAAGAAATTTCCGCCTCGTCCACGTTCTTATCAATGCTCTCCAGCTCCCAGCCGTTCGCCTGAGTTTGGATGGCCTGACGAACCACGGCGGGCGTCGCGGCCAATGCCACTTCCACACTCAACAGCGTGCCATCGTCCGCGACGGAAAAATCCTGTTCGTCGCCGTTTTGCAACGTGCGCGTAGCTTCATAGACCGTCTCATTTTTCTCTTCGGTGCGTGTGAGTTGGGTCAGCTTGCCGTCAGCCACCTGCGTCTGGATAACTTTCTGAACCACGGCGGGCGTCTCCGCGAGCATCACAGGCTTGGCCTCGTCCGCCGCCCCAACGGGCAAAGCCGCGCTGCCCAAAGCCATCGCCAGCAGGTAAGTTTTGAATCGCATAAAATCTGTGCGGTAACGTCGCCTATTTATTGACGTTAATTTTGTGATGATGATGGCGGTGGTGGTGCTTATGGTGACGCCGGTGCTTCTTGTGCGCGCGGACAATTTTTATCTGGGCGGCTTCAACGTCAGGCGCGGGCGCAAAGACCAACAGGCCGAGCGCGAGCAGTAAGAGGGCGGGAAGTTTTTTCATAAACATGGGACATTCATGTTTTAGGTTGAAACGGCATCATCCGGGCAGACGCTTCGTCGGTGGGGAGGGTTACACGCAGACAATTATCAAATTCAGCGGGCGCATCAGCCTCGTTTATTTCGACTTTTTCTCCGGCGGACGCAGCCACATCCGCTTGTGGCGAAAATCTATCAACGCCTGATTCTCGCCGAGAAAATCCGCGCCGAGCAAACCTTGCAACACGCGGTTCGTGCTGGAATTTTCGGCGATGTGCCAGTTCTCAAACGTCGTCACGCCCAGCACCATTTTCTCCAGCACCACGTCGCCCACTTGAAACGTGTCTGCCTGCGCCAGCTTTTCCTCATGCACACCGATGCCGTCGAAGCCGACCGTCTTCATGTTCCGAGAGCGAGCTTTCAGCCCGATGGACGCCGCCACGTTATCATCAATGCCCGTGTTGTTCGCGCCCGTGTCCACCACCATCGGCACGGACTGCCCGTTGATCTTCACTTCACAGGACATGATGATGCCTTCGCCGGTTTTTATTTTCACCTCGTGATAACCGCTCTGGCGAAGTGTGTCGTCGAGTGCCTGCTGGATGTTCGTAGGCGTCCGGGATTCGCGGCAATACAAACGGCCATCGAGGCAATCAATCAGGCAGTTGTTCCGCAGCAGAAAATCCGCGCCCAGCACCACTTGAAAATTCACGCCGCGCCCGCCCATCACCATGTTCAACGGCAACGCCGGTTGATTGGAAAAAACCGCGCCACCCAGTTCCACGCGGTCGAGCAAGATGACTTCGCTGTTCGTGATGCGCCCCAGATATTCGTCCTCCAACTCCACGTCCAACTCGCCGATGGTTTTGAATTTTTTGACGATGGGTTTATCCACGCGCGTGAGGCTGCAACCCGAGTCGAGCAGGAATGTCCGTTTTTTGCCCGCGAAAATCCCTTCGCCGAGCAAGTTGTTGTCCCGCTCAGCACGTCGCAGGGGAATGACGCCGAAGCCGAGTTGCTGCAAATACGCGTCGAGTGCCGAGTGCTGCGGCGTGTCTTTGCCGCTCGCTGCGCGCGGCGGCGCGAGAAAAATCCCGGCCAGCAAAACCATCGTAAAACCAACGCCGATGATTTGGTGGCCAAGTTTCATGCGCGGGAAATTACAGCAGCGTCTTCGCCTTGGCTAACGCTTCGTCGAGCTTGCCCGCATCCTTGCCGCCGCCGCGCGCGTTGTCCGGCTTGCCGCCGCCCTTGCCGCCGACGATGGGCGCGATGGCCTGGATGATTTTGCCCGCCTGAACTTTCGCGGTGAACTCCGCCGAGACGGACGCAATCAAAGTGACCGCGCCGTTCGCCGCGCCACCGAGCAGGACCACGCCTTTGAACTGCGATTTCAATGAATCCGCGATGGTCTGGAGCGTGTCGCCATCGGCGGAGCCAAGATTCGCGATGATGGCCGGAACGCCGAGCACCGTCTCGGCTCGCGCCAATAATTCCTTCGCACTGCCCGCCGCTTCGCGTTGTTGCGCGGACTTGAGTTGCTTCTCCAATTCTTTTTGGTGCGCGAGCAGAGCTTCGACTTTCTTTTCCAACTCGCCGACGGGTGAATTGATTTTGCCGGCGAGGTTGCGGATGAGTTGCAACTGTTCGTTCGCCAAGCCGTAAGCGGTCAGACCGGCCACGGCTTCGATACGACGAACGCCTGCGGCCACGGCGGCTTCGCTGACGATGCGGAACAAACCGATTTCGCCGGTCGCGCGCGTGTGCGTGCCGCCGCAGAGCTCCATCGAGTAACCATCGAGCTTGTGCGCGCTGCCGCCGATTTGCACGACGCGCACGGTGTCGCCGTATTTATCGCCGAAGAATTGCATCACGTCCTTGCGATTCTTTACGTCGGCGTGCGCGACTTCCGTCCACGAGACGTCGGCGTTTTCGAGGATGCGCTCGTTGACGAGCTTCTCGATGTCGGCGACCTGCGCGGGCGTGAGCGGCGCGCTGTTGAAGTCGAAGGTCAACTTGTCCGGGCCGACGAACG